>CBHXZU010000737.1:0-3410 GCA_966125105.1 uncultured Prosthecobacter sp. | reverse complement strand
GGCGTAGCCTTCCGCCACCAATCGCTTCAGCGGCATGTTGTCCTTGGATCCCGATCGCCAAGCGCCGCCGTGCACCCAGACGATCAGTGGCGCCCGCGGTTTCGCGGCGGGCACGTATAGATCCAGCTTCAACGCATGCTCGCCGACCCGGGCGTATTCCATCTCTCGCAGCTTCGGCTGATCTGCATCCCCCGCCCAAATACTCGAAGAGAAAAGGAGCAGGCAGGCGAGCGGCGCGCCAAGTTTCCGAGCAACAGCCTTCAAGTTCATGAGACGGGCCCGCAGCGTATGACGCCATTCCGCCATGCCCAGCGCGAAAAGGCACCTCTCTTCCGCACCCACCAACCCCGCGCATTCTCCTCGCCGCACAAATGGAACGCGGCGGCTCGTGAGTGGCATACGTACAGGCAACCACCGGCTCCCAGCCAACTTTACTCATCCGCGAACCTGCAAATTTGAACCTGTGCACAAGTCTACGGGCCCACGCGCGCACTAAATTTCGGCTACGCGCGACAATTCTCGTCCACGCGCGCACTTTCGCGAGCCGGTGCGCGGCTTTTTCCGACTTGTGCGTCACTCGATTCATCTTGCGCGCGACTTTCGCGAGCTCGTGACCAACGCGAATCGGGTGCCCGTCTGCAATTTTCCGCTGACGCGCGACTCGAATCGACTGCCGAGTCGCTGAAATCGATCGCCGAGTCGGTCGAATCGTGCGCGAGTTGACTCGAATTGGGTGCCACGTGAGTCGAATCAGATGGCAGGCCGCTCGAATCGGGTGCCGTCCGTGTGTTGGCCGAAGAGATGGAAAGCGAGGTAGAAAGCGTCAACTTATCTGCCAGAAGGATCGCGAACAACAAACCCGCCCCTGCTCCGCCGATTCTAATCGGCAAGCTTCAAGAAGATCACGGGGACCTGCGTATCGTGAAGAAAGGTCCTCCGCCCGTGTATTGGATCGATCTATGGATCGAAGGGGCCCCAGCGGCTACCCAGAAGGTCGTTTTCGAAATATTGGATTCCAGCTTCACCGACAACCCTTGGACGGTGAAGCGGCAAAGCAAGTCGACGCGAGACTTCCTGACGAACGATATGAGTTCGTACGGGGATGTAGCTATTCTGGCGCGAGGCTTGGATCAGGAAAAAGCGGCGTTGTGGACGATTGAGGGAACACTTCTTCAAGCCCTATTAGGTTATTACCGTGGGCGCGAGAAAAGGGAGATCATCGAATCGGCTCTCGAACAGATTCGGGACAACTAGCCATTCGAGTCTGCGGAGATCGGACTGAGATCGAAAGAACGCTTGAGCCGAGCCCTAGCCCCCAGCAGCCGCCCGCTCCAGCGCAGCCACGTCCATCTTCTCCATCTTCCACACTGCGCCCGTGACGCGCTTGACCATTGCTGGGTCTTTTCCGTCCAACCAATCCCAGATCCTGCTCGGCATGATCTGCCACGGGAGGCCGAACTTGTCTTTGAGCCAGCCGCAGACGTTGTGCTCGCCGCCATCCGCGGCCAGCTTTTCCCAGAAATAATCGATCTCTTCCTGCGAGTCGCAGTTCACCACGAGCGACACCGCATTAGTAAAAGGAACGTCGGGCCCGCCATTCAGCGCCACGAACTGCTGGCCCTTCAACTCGAAGGCAATGGTCATCACGGAGCCCGCGTCGCCCGGCCCATCCTCCGGGTAACGCGCCGTGCTGTGAATCTTCCCGTCCTTAAAGACGGAGAGGTAAAACTGGACTGCCTCTTCTGCCTGCGCGTCGAACCAGAGGAACGGGGTGATCTTTTGCATCGCCGCCATCTTTGGATCCTGAGGCGAATTGGCGCAATCGCGCCGCAGAAAGATTTTAAAAAATCTTGGGGGGTCCTGTACGATCTTCCAGACCCCCCTCGTTAAAGTGTGCGGCGTTCTGAGTGCGCGTCAGTCGATGCGGCCGGATCTGCCGAGTGGCAGGCCGTTCGCGAAGCTGGGGCGCACCACGGGACGAAACCAATGAACAACCACATCGAGAACATCGAAACCAACACAGACATCACACACCCATATGAACATCTACATCACACGAGTCATCGACATGATGGAACGCGTTGACCGCTACCTGGTCGAACGCGCCATTCTGCCGGCAATCGCCCGCATCACGGCTGCGCACGCCTTGATCGTCGCCATCCTCACCGCGGTGCGCGCGGCGGGTCAAAACCAGTCCTCCGGCCTCGGACAATTCGTCGGCGGCGTGGATACTCGCGAGTCGCTTCAGGCGGACTTGAAGGACTACCTCCGCTACGTGAATCGCACCGGGCGCTTGCTCGATGCGCAGCATCCCGGCATCGCGGGCGTCTTCCGCCTGCCGCGGAGCGGGAGCTCGGCACAACTCCTAGCCTCGGCGGCAGCGATCGAGGCCGCGGCGACGGATCTGGAGGCGGAGTTTGTCGCTTGCGGCATGCCGGCTTCGTTCCTCACGGAGATGGCGGACTTGATCGACGCGTTCCGGGACGCCACTCAGCTGAAGCATGAAGGCAAAATCCTGCGGGGCGGCAGCACCGCTGACCTGAAAGCGAAAGCCGCGGCGGGAATCAAAGCCGCCAAGGAGCTCGACACCTGCGTGCGGAATCACTTCCGCGGCAACGAGGAAGCGCTCGCCGCGTGGACCATTGCCCGCCGCATCGAGGGCCTGTCGCGCAAAACCACGACTCCGCCGGCAACGCCGCCGTCTTCCGGCGAAGGCGACGGTGGCAACGGAAGCACGTCTATCGCTGGCTAACGCACAACGAGCTTCATTGGTTTCTCAATAAGACGCCGCCGTTCCGCAAGGGACGGCGGCGTTTTTGCATCTCATGCGTTTACCGCGTCCAATTGCGGATATTTAGCAGGAAACCAGAAAACCAGGAAAATGGACCGGCATTGACTCCTGGCTCCCATGGCTTCCTGCTTCAACCTTCCTCTCGCATAATCACGCTAATCATCGGTTGGAGCCAGGCGGTCCCGGCGCAAGCCGCCCTGCTTTTGCGCTCGACCTTCACCGACGCAGCAATTTGGCCGAAAACAAGCCCACACGCGACCAATCCGTCATCATTATGGCCGAAATGAAGGCGGCGCGCGCTTGTTTCACTAATTGCGCGCAGCGGCACGGCTTTGTAAGATTACTCTTTGCATGTTTGAGACGACACCGCGCATTGCGCGTCCAACTCTGCTCATCGGGACTTATACAGAGGCCGCCCAACGGGAGGAGGCAGCCAGTCTCCTCGATGAGCTCGAAGAGCTGGTTCAGACCTTGGGTTTGCCGATCGCGGAGAAGGTGCTGATTTACCACCGGGAAATGCACGCCCGCTTCCTCCTCGGAAGTGGAAAGGCGCAGGAGCTTGCCGATCGCGCCAAGGCCGAAAACCTGGGCGGCCTGATTTTTGACCACGACCTCAGTC
>CBHXZU010000736.1:0-3423 GCA_966125105.1 uncultured Prosthecobacter sp. | reverse complement strand
GTCGACCGCAGTTCGACCGCTGGCAGGCGGTTTTCACCAGCACGGTCGACGAGCTTTTTGCGGGCGAGAATGCCGAGCACATCAAGAGCGCCGCGTCGGACATGGCCAATGTCATCCACGCGCGGATCAACGGCGTCGAACAAACTCGCTACAACTTCGCAAATCTCACTCCGGAGCAGCGCGCTCGCTACGCCAGCTACAAGTCGGCCGCTGCAAGGCCATGAAACCGGAGGCGGATCATCGGCCAACGGACGCACTCCTTCCCACCATGCGGGCGGACTACTCCCGCCAGAAGTTGCGGAACGGAGATTTGCTCAGCGATCCTATCGCTCAATTCGAAGCCTGGCTTGGCGACGCGGTCCGCGAGGAGGTCATCGAGCCCAATGCCATGAGCCTCGCGACGGTCGATGCCGATGGCCAACCGCTCTTGCGCAGCGTTCTCCCCAAGGGCCTCGATGCGCGGGGTTTTGTCTTTTACACCAATCTTGAAAGCCGCAAGGCCCGCCATATCGCAGGAAATCCGCGCGTCTCCCTGCTCTTCCCTTGGCTGAAGCTCGAGCGGCAAGTGATTGTGACCGGCGAGGCGGTGAAACTTTCCGCCGCCGAGTCGTTGAAATACTTTCTATCGCGCCCTCGCGACAGCCAGATCGCAGTTTGGGCCTCACGGCAAAGCCGCCGGATCTCCACGCGGAAGGCGCTGGAAATGGAGTGGGCGCGTCTCAAGGCGAAGTTCGACGCCGGAGAGGTTCCGCTGCCGTCATTCTGGGGCGGGTTCCGCGTGGTCCCTGCGACCATCGAGTTTTGGCAGGGCGGACCAAACCGCCTGCACGACCGCTTTCAATACTCACGCCAGAGCGACGAGCCATGGGCCCTTCACCGTCTCGCGCCTTAGTCCCCAACCCCCGCACCAATATGAACACCAAAAACATCACCAATCACCAGGGACGCGGGACTTGGTCCGCGCTCACGCTCGTCGCGCTCACGCTTTTCCTCGGAGCCTGTTCACAATCACCGCTGCCGGCACTGACCGACACGCGCACTTACGATGTGCGCGGCATCGTGCGCGAGGCACCGGACCTCGCCGAGGCAAGTGTGTCGATCGAGCACGAGGATATCCCGGGCTACATGCCCGCCATGACCATGTCCTTCGATTTCCGGGATGCGAAGGAAGTGGCGTCGCTGCGTCCGGGAGACGCGATCGCGTTCAAACTCAACGTCACGGAAACGGACTCGTGGATGAACGGCGTGCAGCGCATCGACGCCGCGAAAGTAAAGCTGCCCGTCGCGAAGAAGGCACCAGCGGTGGCCAAAGTCGAACGTGTCAAGGAGGGCGACCGGATTCCAGACTTCGAATTGGTTGATCAATCCGGACGCTCCTTCCACCGGGACTCGTTCGCAGGCCGCTCGCTGCTCGTGACGTTCATCTTCACGCGCTGCCCGATACCTAACTACTGCCCGCTGATGTCCCGGAACTTTCGCGCGCTCCAGTCGGCGATTCGCTCCGACTCCGCGCTCGCCGGCAAAGTGAATCAGCTAAGCATCTCCTTTGATGAGAAAGACACGCCCGCCGTCCTGGCACAATATGGCGCGGCGCTCACAGATGATTTCGACACGTGGCAGTTTGCCACGGGCAAACCGGCGGAAGTGCAAAAATTAACCGGCGCCTTCGCGGTTCTCGTTCAACCCGATTCCGTCACGATCAGCCACGGCCTGGCCACTGCATTGATCGGGCCCGACGGCGTCATTCGGCAAATCTGGCGGGGCAATGGATGGAAGACCGACGAGGTGCTCGCTGCCCTCCGAACCCTCTAACTGACGTGCCTGAAAAAATCACAAGAACCCAGCGACCCTTGACTCTCGTCAAAGCGGAACGCGCTCCCCTCAGCAACAGTATCCGCACATGAAAATCAGACTAACCCACATAGCCACCGTCGCCGCATTCGCCACCGCAGGCTTCTTCACCGCTTGCAATGAAACTCCCGACAGCGGAGCCGCGACAACCAATACAACGCAAAGCACGCCTCCCGCACCTGCCCCCACTGCCGCTGCGCCAGACACCAGCCTGCCGGAGATAAAGGTCGAGATCACTGGGAATGACCAGATGAAGTTCGACGTAGCGGCGATCAATGCAAAGCCCGGCCAGAAGGTCACGGTGACGCTCAAGAACGCCGGCACGATGCCGAAGGTTTCCATGGGACATAACTTCGTGCTCCTCGCGCAGGACCTCGATCCAAACACCTTCGTGGAAGCGGGAATGCCGCACATGGGGAAGGACTTCATCGCGCCGGAACTGGCGAGCAAGGTCATCGCGCACACGAAGCTCCTCGGCCCTGGCGAGAGCGACACCGTCAGCTTCGCTGCTCCGCGGACAACCGGCGCCTATCACTACATCTGCTCCTTCCCCGGCCACTGCGCCATCGGGATGAGAGGCGTGCTCACTGTCCAATAAGTCTGTGCACCTCGCTTAAAATCCAATGAACTCACAGATTCCATTCATAGGCACCGCGGCGCTGGTCACAGCAGCCGTCTTGATGACTGGTTGCGACGGCAAGAAAGCCACCACGTCGAAGAACGATCGCGAGACGAATGCGGTCAGTACTTACGTCGCCCCCGGCGAGAAGGATGACTACTATCTCTTCTATTCCGGCGGTCACTCCGGCCAAGTCTATGTCGCGGGCATTCCCTCGATGCGACATATCTCCACGATCCCAGTCTTCGCACCGTATCCGGCGACGGGCTACGGCTTCGATGAAGAGTCGAAGAAGATGCTCGGTCAGTTCACCTGGGGCGACGTGCATCATCCCGCGCTCTCGCAGAAAGATTCCAAATACGACGGCCGCTGGCTCTTCGTGAACGACAACTCGAACAACCGCGTGGCTCGCATCGATCTGCGCGATTTCAAAACGCACCAGATCCTCGGGCCGATCCCGAACTCGAGCGGCAACCACGGTTCTTCATTCGTCACGGAAAACACGGAGTATTGCCTCGTAGCCTCGCGCTTTTCGGTACCACTGCCGAAAGGACGCGTCGCGGAACTGAAAGATTACGCAACTGAGTTCAACGGCATGGTGAGCGGCATCAGTATCGATCCGCAGAGCGGGGAGATGAAAGTCGCGTGGCAGATCCTGACCCCGCCGTTTGACTGGGATCTCGCCTCCACGGGCAAGGGCCCAAGCAGCGGCTGGGCGTTCTGGACCAGCTACAACACGGAGATGGCGCACGAGACGCTGGAGGTGGGCGCTTCACAAAAAGATCGCGACCTAGGCATCGCTGTAAACTGGCGAGCCGCCGCGCAGGCCGTGGCGGATGGCAAAGCCACGATGATGGATGGCGTGCCCGTGCTCGATCCCGCGAAAGTTCCGGGCATTGTCTATTTCATCCCGATCGGAAAATCGCCGCACGGCATGGATATCGATCCGAGCG
>CBHXZU010000735.1:0-3436 GCA_966125105.1 uncultured Prosthecobacter sp. | reverse complement strand
GGCTGCGTTTCGCGCATACGGCGTGGCAGACTCCGCCCAAGGGTCACAGCTTTCCCCAAGCTGAAGCGGACGTGCCGGCGGCCGTTCGATTGCTCTTCGCGCGGCGCGTTCGCTTCGAGGGATGCGACTTCACGCTGACCGGCGGTTATGGAGTCGACTTCGGCGCCGGCACGCGCGAGTGCGGGCTCAACGATTGCGAACTCACCCATCTCGGGGCGGGTGGCATCCGCATTGGCGGGGATGGGCAGTTCGGCCGACCGAAAACGGACGATGCCCCGGAGATAGCGGCTTGGAATACCGTGAAGCATTGCCTGATCGCGCATGGGGGCCGCTTGCACGCCGCGGCGGTTGGCGTGTGGATCGGTCACTCTCCGTTCAACACGATCGAGCACTGCGACATCACGGACTTTTACTATACCGGCGTGAGCCTCGGCTGGTCGTGGGGCTATGCGCCGAGCCTGGCGCACCACAATGGGATCGTGAATTGCCACATCTGGAAGATCGGCCAGCAGGTGCTCAGCGATATGGGCGGCATCTACACCCTCGGCAACGGGGTGGGAAACGTCCTGCGCGGAAATCACATTCACGACGTCGCCTGCCGGCCCGGCACCTACGGGGGTTGGGGCCTTTACCACGATGAAGGCAGCACGCATTTCCTGAGCGAGGACAACATCGTTCATCATACGAGCAGTGCCTCTTTTCACCAGCATTACGGGCGAGAGAACGTCATGCGAAACAACATCTTCGCCTTCAGCGATGAGGGCGGGCTGGCCCGCAGCCGCGACGAGTCGCATATCAGTTTTTCCTTCTGGCAAAACATCGTCCTCACAAAGGGGAAGCCGTTCTTTGCCGGCTCATGGAGAAAGGGTGTGTTCCAATTCTCAGGAAACCTCTACTGGGACATGGCGAATCCCACGCCGAAGTTTCCGATCGGGAAAACATTCGCTGATTGGCAACAGCACGATGCTGGCGCAGTCCTCGCGGATCCAGGTTTCGAGAATGCGGAAGCCGGCAACTTCCAACTGTCGCCAAACAGCCCCGCGCTCGCCTTGGGTTTCAAGCCGCTCGACCCGGCAAATTCCGGACGCAAATCCGCGCGCCGCTCGCCGAACCCGGACCCGCCCCGCGCCTGGCCCGCGCCGTAGCCGCTGCGTTTAGTGGGCGTGGCAAGCAAGGTTGCGGCGCCGCCTACTTTGACGACCCGTCTCCCGCCTTCACCCGATCCCAGATCGCGTCCATCTCGGCGAGCGACAACTCCTGCAGTTTCTTGCCCTCGGACTCCGCAATCGCCTCCACCTTGCGGAAGCGTGCTGCGAACTTATCTGTCGCTTTCTGCAGCGCGACTTCGCCATCCACCTTCAACTTCCGGGCGAGATTCACGGCAGCGAAGAGGAGATCACCGATCTCATCCTCCACCTTCGCCGGATCACCCAGCGCCGCCTCCACCTCCGCGATTTCCTCCCGCACCTTCGCGATCACCGGCGGCACGGCATCCCAATCGAATCCCACCTTCGCCGCCTTTTTCTGAATCTTCTCTGCGCGCAACAATCCCGGCAGGCCTTCGCTGATCCCATCGAGTGCTGACGTGTGCACCTCGCCTTTTTCCTGCCGCTTGATCTCCTCCCAGCGCGTCAGCACCGCCGCTGAATCCGCCGCATTCTCGCTGCCGAAGACATGCGGGTGCCGCCGCACCAATTTCTCTGCAATGACTCGAGCCACGCCATCGAAATCAAACCGCCCTTCCTCCCGCGCCATCTGCGCATGGAAGACCACCTGCAGCAGCAAATCCCCGAGCTCCTCCTTCAAGTTCGCATCATCGCCAGTGTTGATCGCCGCCGCGACTTCATAAGCCTCCTCGATCACCGTCGCCCGCAACGAAGCGTGATTCTGCTCCTGGTCCCAAGGACACCCATCCGGCGCCCGCAGCCGCGCCATGATGCGCAGCAATTGATTCAACGGAGAAAACCGCGGATCCAACGCTTCCGCAGCCGTCTTCGGCAAAGCCATGTCTTCCATTTCCTGACAAAGCCTCAACGGCGCCATTTTGGGAAATCATCTTTCGCGGAGGTGCCGGCTTGGAGCGCTGCTCCCTGCTCAGAAGAGTTTTCGCGCCAGAAAAACTGCCGGCGGAATTGTGCAAGCCAATAGCAGACACGCACCCGAAATGGAGCGCCTTGCCTGGAAGCGCGATTGCCAGGCAGTACGCAGGACGTAAACGAGCGTGCCGATTGCGGCAGGCAGGAGAATGAGCAAGGCCACGAAGACTGACACGGGAAAACCAACACTGACATCAAACGACCCGACCAGCCACCAAGCCGCGTAGATGCTCACAACCACTGCGAGCTTCCGCAGGTTTTCGCGCGAATCATTGGTCATCCCAGTCACCCGGGCTTTCTTCCGCGACAATTAATCCGTGACATAATCGCGGGTGTAAACGACGGTGCCACTCGCATCGAGCGCGACGCAAACGACACGGAAATCGTCAGGAAACCGTTTCCACGTGGAGTATTCCCAGAACTCCTGATGAATCGCAGAGCCTTGAGGGAGTAGCTCAGGAGGCACTACCGGGTGAGGGCTGTAACTTTCATTCGGATACCGGAGCATGTAGCTCTGGCGGAGAGGACGTCCAAGCGCGGCAGCGACGGTATCGCGTGAGTCGCCAGCCTTGACCTGCTTGAACGCGGTCTCGGAGAAAGAAGGGGAGTATACCGTGTTCTTCACCGCCGCCGAATCGTGGAGCATCATTGCGGTGACCGGAATCAGGATTTCCAGAATCACCAGCGCGATGAGAACTAGAATAACGGGGTGAAGTTTCACTCCAGTTTCGCACGTTTGCGGTATTCGTTCAGCCGCTCTTCGACTTGGCGGGGATTGCTGATCTGCAGGTAACGGCCCTTGGCGCTGAAGCGCGCGGCGAGCCGCTTGTCATCGGTTGTCCATCTGACTTCGTCCAGACCCTGGATCAGGAGTTTCAGGTCTCCGTTGCCTTGTCTGAGCACCAGCGCATCGGCTTCCGCTCGGTTTACTGGATAGTGCCGCTCTTCGCAGATCACGCCGTCGAAAACAGTCACCAACACGTTCATCTTTCCTTCGACATGGCGGACTCGCCAAAGCCCGCCGTCATCGCGAGGGAGGCTCTCGAGCGTCGCCTTGTGTCGTTTGATGTAGTCCTGGTACCGCTCACCTACGTCCGCGTGCACAGAAACCACTGCCGCGAGTAACATCGAAAAGAGGAATCGCAACATACGGAAATTGAGCCTGAGCTATTCGAGAGAGTGAAATGCGAACTGCAGAGGCCGGAAGAGGGCCTTTCGCCGAATAGCCGCGGCTGAAGAAAGTGGCTGCAGGAACTTGTGATGTCGCGTCCCCGGCAAGGTTCGAACTTGCGACCCCCAGTTTAGGAAACCGGTGCTCTATCCAACTGAGCTACGGAGAC
>CBHXZU010000734.1:0-3437 GCA_966125105.1 uncultured Prosthecobacter sp. | reverse complement strand
TGCCATTCGTTCTGGTAGGGATTGGAGTTGTCCTTGCTCTGCCAGAGCATGTTGGTGCGGTCCATGTTCTGCCCTTTGAAGGTCATCGACGGAGCGCCGCAGTCGCCATTCTTGGAGATAATGGCGAGGCCTTTGGTTCCGTGTGCAAAGCTGTTGTACATTGGGACCGCGCCGGTCATGCAGCGGCCGTCCATGATGAACTTGGAGCCGTCTTCGAAGGTGTATTCGACGGAGTAGCTGTCGAAATTCTGGTCGATGTAGTTGCCCCGGTAATGACGGCCACCGATGGCGTGAGCCTTGATCGGCCACGCGTTTTTCATCCAGCAGCAGTGATCGATGTGGTGGATGTAAAAATCGCTGAAGCAGCCGCCGCTCGCCCACATGAAGCTATGGAAGCGCTTGATCTGCCAGAGAAGTTCGCTCGGCTCTTTATCCTTCGGCCAGCGCTCGGAGAACGCGGAGGCAAGCGGGCCAGCCATGCGGTATCCGCGCATCAAAACAATGTCGCCGATTTCGCCGTCCTGGATGCGCGCGTGGAGTTCCTGCAGCGGACGAGCGTGGCGGGACATTAGGCCGACGCCGACCTTCAAACCGCGGCGCTCGGATTCTTCCGCCAGCTTGTACATGCGCCGCGCGCTGGGGCCGTCGGCGATGAGAGGCTTCTCCATGAAGACATTCACGCCTTTGTTGATGGCATGCTGGAAATGGACCCACCGGAAAGCCAGCGGCGTGGTGAAGATGGCCACGTCGCCGGGACGCAGAGCTTCCATGGCCTTCATGTAGCCGTCGAAACCGATGTGCTTGCGGTCTTCCGGCACGTCGACTTTGTCGCCGTGCTTGCTCTTGAGCGATTTGAAGCTGCCGGCGAGTTTGGTGTCGTTGACGTCGGCCATGGAGACGAGCTTCGTCGGCACGCCAGAAACGGAGAGGGCGTTGTCGGCCGCACCCGTGCCGCGCCCGCCGCAGCCCACGAGACTGACCTGGATGGCATTGGTATCAGCGGCGTGAACGTGAGGGAGGGTTACCCCGGCCAGTGCGGACACTGCGGTCACTTTGCCGGCGGTCTTAATGAAGTCTCTGCGAGAGGTCTGGGAAATGGTGTTCATTGAGAGTGAGAGGTTCCAAGCTGTTTGGTATCGCCGCCCGCGTGTCAACTATCGGCGCGATGGTTTTCGCGGAAGGGCTGCCAGTCTGAACAACGCGACCTGGCGGTCCCGGCGACCAAGTAGGCTCATGCGGGCCTCCATTTGCGGGTCTTGCGTGGATCGGGAAGAACGTGGTTACGCTGCGCGCGTGAACATCTCCCGTCTCGTCCCAGTTGCATTATCCCTGCTTCTCTCCGCCTCCATTTGCCCGGCATTCGCCGCGGATGGCCCCACGCCATATCCCGATCCGAAGGTGGAATCCGCGTGGCCGGGGAAGGGTCCGATCCGGCAGTTCGGCTGGATGGTCGATAACCGAAAGTATTTTTGGACGCAGCGTGAGAAGGACCAGGGCGCGGTGGTGTTCGTCGGCGATTCGCTGACGGCGAATTGGAAGTCGCTGGCGAAATCGTTTCCCGCGCTGAAAGTCGCGAATCGCGGCATCGGCGGCGATACCAGCCGCGGAGTCCTGTTCCGGTTTGCGGAAGACGTGCTCGATCTCAAGCCGCGCGCGATCGTGCTCTGCGCAGGCACGAACGACCTGAGCGCGCACGGTGATCCGGCGAATGCGGAGAGCAACCTGGCGACCATGATCGAAAGCGCGCGCAAGCAGGACCCAAAGGTGCCGATCGTCCTCTGCACGCTGCCGCCGCGCGATAATCCCAAGGCGCCAATGAAGCCCGGCGCGTTTGAGGATCTCAATGCTCGCATCGCAAAGCTTGCCGCCAGCAGGGAAAGCATCGTCCTGGTCGATCTCGCGAAATTACTGGCCGGACCTGACGGGAAGTTTGCCGCTGAGAACTTCACTGAAGACCGCCTTCACATCGCGGAGGCGGGATACCAAAAATGGACGGCCGCAGTGCAGAAGGCGTTCGATCAGCTCGCGATCAAGTAGATCGATCACTTCCCGGCGCGCGCCAGTGCCGCCGCGCGCAAATAATTTACGCGGAAGGAGTCTGCCAATTCCTTCGCGAGTTGAACCTGCACGAGTTTGTCCGCGCTGCCCGTCGCGTCTTTGATCCGGCCCTTTGCATCCGTGTAGCTGACCTTCGAGACATCCTCGAATGCCGCCATCGCTTCCGGCGGATAGTGCCCCAAGCGCGTTTTCGCGGCGTTCAACTCAGCCCATGCTTCCTTCAATTCCATGTGCGGATCGATGCACATCACGCGAATGGTAAACCCAATCGCCGTGAAGAGCCGGGCCGTGCGCGCTTCCACATACGTGAACGCCTTTGCCGCTTCGTATGGGAACACCTCCGGATCGCTGCGGAATTGGCGAAATTGATCGCCGTACAACTCCGGCAGAATCGGCAGCCGCCGCAACGCATGCTGCTTGGGACCACCCGGCGTTCCGGGCCGCCAACCCCACAATTTCTGCCCGTCGCCCATGACGTATTCGATGAACTCGAGCGCCACTTGCGTATTTTGCGCGCCGCGGAGGAGGCCGATGGGATCAACGCCGAAGCTCGTGCCGCCTTCAGCATTCACATAGCCGATGCGCGATGAGCCATCCGCGCGTCGCACCGCCTCGCTTTGGAAGCGGCCGTAGAAATCGATCGTCATTCCCGCGGCGGCTTCGCCGGTTTCCACATCGAGCGAAATCTTCGCTGATGAGTCGCTGAAGTATCGCGCATTCGCAGAAATCTTTTGCAGCAGCCGCATCGCGCGCGGCCAGCCTGCCTCGACTGCTGCGTTCTCGATCTCCGCGCCCGCCGTTCCGCCTTTGGAGCGCGCCGCGACTTCCTCGTTGATGCACTGCTGGATGAGCATCTCGAACGCCTTGTTTGCCGAGCTGCTCTGCGTGGGATTCGCCAGCGCCACGCCGCGGTAGTAGCGTGGGTCCGCGAGGTCGGCCCACGTCCGAGGGTCGGGAAGTCCAAGACGCGCGAGCTGGTCACGATTGTAGGCGATGCCAAAGGCCCCGATGGTCGATCCCATCCAGCGCCCCTTTGGGTCAAAGTAAGGCTCCCCGCCGACGATCAGCGGAATCGCGCTGCCGAATAGCTCATTGTGCCTCGCCACATATCCGCAATCGACAAGAAATCCCTGGCCCGCGGTTTTTTGGAAATCGAAAGAGCCGCCGCCAAAGAAAACATCGATCCCCGAGCTGACGTTCGAATCAAGAAACGCGCGCCGCGCCGCCTGCGCCTCGGTGTCGTCAGCGGGCGTATCGTCCAAAACAATCTTCGGCTCGGCCCAGCCTTTCTCGACTTCCGCGGTCCAGTCCTTCTTCACCGCATCGCGCCAGTATTTCTGGAAAGCGGCGATGTAGGCGCCATTCAAGTAGCGCGTGAT
>CBHXZU010000733.1:0-3438 GCA_966125105.1 uncultured Prosthecobacter sp. | reverse complement strand
GTCAAAAAGTCTGTCATCCTGACCGAGTGTAACGAGGAGAGCCGTAGCGAAGCGGAGACAGCCGAAGGCAACGACCTCGGGCCACTCGCGAGGATCTCGTTAATTTCAGAACTCCCCCTGCGATTTTCCTGCCCGATGCTGCGCGATAATGCGCCCGCCCGACGCGAACCTCATTACTTCGCCAGCTTCTTTATTCCGCCGATGCGGAACTTTCCGCGCCTGGCATCAAACGTCGCCGTGAACTGCGCGTGGAAGTCCGCGCCGTTGCCGCGGGCCGTGGTGAGTTGTTCCAGGAGAAGCACCCCCGGTTTTACCCAGCGAACGGGGAAAATGTATTCGTTCCGTGTATCGACATCGTCGGGAACGGAAAGCTCCCCGTCCACCTGCGCGAAGGCGTCACCGTTGCGTCGGTACACCTTGGTGTAACCGACCCGCGGGGCGGCGGAGTAAAAGGCGCACCATTGAGAGTCGGCCGACCACACCAGGCGCAGGTCGCCAAAGCCTTCCAGCGCGTCTTCGGTCAGCAACGACGTGACCTCCGTTTTCGCCGGCAGCAAGACCAGCGCGACAGAACGCACAGCCTCCGCCGGGATCTCTTTGGCCTTGGCGTGTTCGGCGTCGCACACGATGCGCATGGCAAACTTCTTGTCGGGAGAATGGCCGCGCAAAACTTCCGCCGTCCCTGGTTCGTCCGCTGCCGGCGCGGTCATTTCAAGGCAGGCGACGCATGAAACGATCAACCGAAGGAACGTGAGGCTCATCCCCGTGAGGTTGGGTCCGGCGCGCCCATTGCGCAAACTTGAACTTCAGCCAGTCGTCGCAGGTTTTATGGCTTGGGAGTCAACGAGAAAACGCTCGTACGCAAACGACCCTGGATGCACGAAAGGCGCGAGCGAACCATCCGCGCGAACCGGGGGTGGGGCGTCTCCGCTGCCGTTGTGCCAGGGTGGCAATCCGTGCCGGCAAAAACGATCGATTTGCAGCGCGAAAACGCGCGAATTCCGCGCGATTTCAAAAAAAGTTTTCGGCTACCGAAGGATGCGGGTGTGTATCGCGTAAACCTCTGGGCAGAGGAATTCTGCGTCGTTCCGATAAAACTGAAAAACTGCAGAATTGGCGGGAATTAGGACCCCCCCTGGGAACATACACCAGGGGGGGTGTGCGAGGATCTGCGCCGTTCTGAGTGCGCATCTGTTCGATGCGTTCGGAGTGCCACACGGCAGGCCGGACGCGCGACTGGGGAGCATGAGGAACAGAAATCAACAACCATCAACCACAACAAAGACACTTAGTATATGAACAACATCACCATCGTCCGCACCACCGACATGCTTGAGCGTATTGTGCGCTACTTCCTGGAGCGCGCAATCACGTCGCCGACCGCGCGCTTCACCGCCGCGCACGCCATCGTCGTGGCCACCATCACCGCCCTCCGCGGCGCCGCGCAAAACCAATCCGCCGGTTTGAGCGACATCACTGGCGGAGTCGACGCCTGCGGCTCGCTCCGCAAGGAGTTGCGCAATTACCTGCGCGACATCAACCGCACGGGCCGCGTGCTCGACAAGGACCACCCCGGCATCGGCGGCACGTTCCGTCTGCCGCGCAGCATGACTGCCATGCAGCTCCTCGCCTCGGCCGAGATCATCGAGGCTGCAGCCACGGAGCTCGAGACCGAGTTCGTCGCCGCAGGTCTGCCTGCCTCATTCCTGACGGAATTGGCAAACCTGATCGACGGGTATCGCGACGCCATCGCGCAAAAGCATGATGGCCGCATCCAGCGCAGCGGGGGGACCGCTGAACTCAAGGCCCAAGCCGCTCGCGGCATCGAGGCCGCGCGAGAGCTGGACATGTTTGTGCGCAATCATTTCCGCGGCGACGCGGATGCGATCGGCGCCTGGGCAACAGCGCGCCGCATTGAGCGCGCAGCGCGCAAAACGGAAACAACCACGACACCGCCTGTCACTCCGCCCTCCGGCGGTGAGGGCGACGGCAGCGGAACGACGTCAACTGTCACCGCTGGCTAACTAAGAAGAGATCCGTTGGTTTCAAAAGACGCCGCCGTTCCGGAAGGGACGGCGGCGTTTTGCTTTTGAGGGGAGAACGGGCTTTCCAGCCCGGTTACGAGACACACCGCAAGCAGAAGGCACTCGTCATTCAGGGCCGTTTTAAGAAACATTTTTAGGGTGGCCGCCAGTCGGAGATTCCATCGACGCAAGCCAGGAAACTAGCGCCACGAGACCAGGCGCCTTTCGCAGTGCTACCGATGCAGCGCGAGGATGCCTTCGGAAGAACGCAGAAAGCTTGAACGCACCCCGCGCGACAATACGTTGCCCCCACATGTTCCTCAGAGTCCTCCTTCTATTGGTTCTCACGGTCGCCTCGGCGAGTGCGCAGTTTTACGCGCCAAACACCGACTTTCATACGCCGGCAGAGCGGCTCTTTCCGGTGGAACTTGCCCGCGTCCTGGCCAGCGTTCGGAATCGAATGGGCGGCGCGGAGATTGCCGAAATCCGCTTCCAATTACGAGCGCCTTCCCCGCAATCCACGGAATGGCAACTCCAGTGGCTCGATAGCCGCGGCACCGTGGTCCGTGAACGCAAGGTCGCCTATCCGCAAGCGAGCCTGACGAACGGAGCGGAATGGTATCGGCTCGTTGCCGGGCAGATCGTTGGCGACGATTGGGCCATTTCGCCCGCGGGAAATGCGAACGCCGCGCTGCATGGATTCTGGACCGGCGCGAGCAATGCGGGGCTTTCCCGGATCGAGGGAGTGCGAAAGGCGGCGGAGTTTGTGGAGCGAAACAGCGCGCTGACGGGTGCGCCGGAAGCCGCTCAACTTGCCGGGTATCTCGCTGGGAGCACGACGCCTTCGGTGGCATCCACCACCATGCTCGACGCGCTGCTGCTCGCTCGCTCCGCCGCGTGGCTGGCCATCGCGGAGCAGGCGGGACGCAACCGTCTCGACGAGGCGTGGTCCGCCATTCTGCTCAGAACGAACCGGGTGCCGGCCGCGCGCGCGATCTGGCCAAAACCCGCGACAGATGCTGCCGACCTCGAAAGCCCCTACGCTGCGCGGCGATACCACGCCATCCGCTTGGGCACGCTTCCGCTCCGCGAATACCTCGCGTTTGCCGGAGCTCCGCGGAACCGCGACTTTGCGATGCCGCTCCTGATCGAGCTGGCGCTTTACGACAAGGATCGCGTGAACCTGCTTCGCCGCGTCGCGCCGAAGCTATTCGATAGCGCGACCTTTTCGCGGCTTTACGACTACGGTCCGACCGTCACCGTGCGGGGAAATGTCGACGCGGGAATTCTCGTAGCCTCTTCGCCGAACGATTCCACGCGTGCCGTGGCGAAGACCCTCGAAGCCTGGAAACCGTCCAGCCTCGACTATGCGGATTATCGGAAGTCGTTGCCCAATCTGAGCGAGGAGAAGCCG
>CBHXZU010000732.1:0-3442 GCA_966125105.1 uncultured Prosthecobacter sp. | reverse complement strand
GTGGGAATGATCCGTGGAGCGAGCTGGTGATCGCGAATGCGGACAACCTGCTGCACCAGGGCACGAACGTGATCGCGATTCACGGGATCGCTAAGCCGCCGCAAACGCGGTCGACCCAGGAAGATTTTGGGATCTACAACATCTTCGATTTCTCCATCGACGCCGCGATCACAAACGTGCCGGACACGCTGGGCACGCCAGGCGCGCAGAACTCGGTGTTTTCCACGATCAGTCCTCCGGCCGTCCGCGGCATCGAGCACTTGCCAGTGCAGCCGACGTCCACGCAGCCGATCACGATTTCTGCGCGGGTATCGGATCCGCAGGGCGTCGGGACGGTCACGCTCAGCTACCAGGTGGTGGCCCCGGGCAGTTACATTCCGAGCACGTTGCCGCTCACCAATGCGCAGATTCTCGCAAATCCCACGCAGGCGCTTCCAGCCAACCCGGCATTTGAGTCCGCGGCGAACTGGACGACGATCACGATGGTCGACAACGGCTCGGTAGCCGGGGACACCGTTGGCGATGGCGTTTACACCGCCGTAATTCCGGCGCAACCGCATCGGACGCTCGTGCGTTATCGCATCAACGCGACGGATCTCGGTGGCGCGAGCGCTCGTGTGCCGAGCACGGATGATCCGCGGAAGAACTTCGCCGTCTTTGTTTACGACGGCGTGCCGACATATATCTCGGGAAGCAACGCTTTCTCGCCCGCGACGCTCAACACGTTGCCGGCTTACCATTGGATCACTCGCGCGTCCGATTACTCGAGCCTGCTCGCGTACAACGCAGGCGAGCAGTTTGCGAATACGCCGGAATTGAAGGTGCTTCTCGCTCGCCGCTACGAAAATTTCGCCGGCACGCTCGTCGTGGGCAACCAGATCATTGATCACGCGCTGGTGCGGTTGCGGGGTGGTAACTCGCGCTACATGGGTTCGGGGAAACGGCACTTTAAGTTCGCCTTCCCAAAAGGCACGCCGCTGCATGCCGCAGACGAAGCGGGGCGCGAGTATGAGCGCCCGTGGGAGGAGATGCTCTTCAACAAGCTCTTCGGCAATAAAGGCTACTACGACTGGGGCCTGCCATATGAAGTCGGCGGAAAACTCTGGTCGCTCAGCGGTGTGCCGATTCCGCAGAGCCACTGGGTGCAGTTCCGCGTGATCCAGGATGGGAATCAGTCGCACGCGACGCTTGGGGATTTCTGGGGTCTCTACCAGGCGCTGGAGTATCCGGACGGGCCGAACTTCCTGAAGGCTCGCAATCTCGAGCGCGGAAATTTCTATAATATGAGCGACTGGATGCAGAACGGGGAAATGGATCTGCGGAGCCAGTCACCGGGCGCGGTGGAGTTTGGCGAGGACTTCGACAACATCCGCTACAACATTCACCAGACGGCGTCGGATTCGTTCATGCAGCAATACGTGAACATGCCGCTCTACTACCGCTACAACGCGGTGCAGGAGGCGATCCGGCACTACGACATCTTCGTGGAGCCCACGGGCCGGCATCGCGTGAAGAACTTGATTTGGTACTTCGAGCCGACATCCGGCGATCCACTCGGAAAGCTGTGGTTCATGCCGTACGACTGGGACGCGTCGTTTGGCCCGAATTGGAACTCAGGTTGGGACTTCGTGCACAACGCGCTCTACGACCACTTCGACATTCCGGATTCGCCGACCTGGCTTCTGCCGAAGAAGACGCCGCGGACGTCGATGAGCATCGCGCACCGCAATGCGATTCGTGAGTTGAGAGATCTGTTGATTTATCGCGATGCGTCGAGCGGACGCGGTCCGGTGGATGACATCATCGATGATGCAGCGGCGAAGCTGGCCGTGTTTTACCCAGCGGACATGGCACGGTGGCCGACGACCGGCGCGCAGGCGAATTATCCGGGCGGTGTGCCGAGCAAGGTGGCCGACATGAAGGCATTCCTTTTCACCGGTTGGTCGGACACCAACGGCAACGGGGATCCGGCGGTCGGCGCTGGCGGGCGCGCGGCGTATCTCGATTCGATTAGCGATTCACTCGACTCCGGACAATTGCCCGCGAAGCCGACGATCACGAACGTGAGCACGGGCGGTAACCCGGTGGATGGAATCGTGCTGCAGTCCAACCCGTTCGCCGATCCGCAAGGCGCGGGAACGTTTGGCGCGATCCAATGGCGTATCGGCGAGGTGACGGACGTGAATGCGCCGGCCTACGATCCGACTGCGGAGCGCATTTACGAAATGGCGGAGGTGTGGGGCAGCGGCGAGTTGACCACCTTCAATGCCACCATCGCCGTTCCAGCAAATGCGTTGCGCGTGGGACACGCCTATCGCGCCCGCGTGCGACACAAGGACACGACAGGGCGTTGGAGCCACTGGAGCAATCCGGTGTCATTCATCACCACCATGTCGAACTACGTGCAGGTGTTGAAAGACAACCTCATGATCACGGAGGTGATGTATCATCCCGGCGCGCCGACCGGCGGGTACTTCGAAGAGGATTTCGAATACATCGAACTCACCAACATCTCGACAGCCCTGACGCTGGATCTCTCGAACGTGCGGTTTACGAAGGGCGTCGATTTCGATTTCCTCGGCAGTGCGGTCACGAGCCTGCCGCCGGGAGCCCGCGTGCTGGTGGTAAAGAATGCGGCGGCGTTTGCGTCACGTTATGGGGCAGGGAAGCCGATTGCGGGTGAGTGGGACATGTTTGATGTGCTCAGCAACGGCGGCGAAGAGGTGAAGCTCAGCTACGGAGCGGGCGCGGAGATCCACGCATTCACCTACGATGACGCTGCGCCATGGCCGGTCGGAGCAGACGCAGGCGGATTCTCGCTCGTATTGATCAATCCGACGAGCCGGCCGGATCACTCGTTGCCCTCGAGTTGGCGCGCGAGTTCGCAGCTGAACGGAACGCCGGGAGAAAATGGAACAACGTATGCCGAGTGGGCGTCGCAAAACGGCGCCCAAGGCGGGCCGAATGCGGATACCGACTCCGACGGCATCATTCATCTGCTCGAGTATGCGCTTGGCGGTAATCCCGCGGTGAACTCGCAGTCGATCCTTCCCACGAAGGGAACGCAGACCGTGACGGTCAACGGGGTGCCAGGGACTTATTTGACGCTGACTTTCCGGCGCGTCGTCTCGGCCGAAGACCTGACTTACGCGCCGGAGTTTACTGCGGATCCGCGGAGCAACTGGAATGCGAACGGCGCACTTCTGACCAGCACGCCGCAGCCGGACGGCTCAGTGATCGAGACCTGGAGGGCGCCAAATCCGCAGAACAGCAACTCGACGCAGTTTGGGCGGCTGAAGGTCACAATGAACTAACGGTGCCCGGATCATTGTGATTTTGGGGGAATGTCGTGATCGGCTAGAAGCGCGAAGCGCCTTTGGAATGCTGCGATCATTCGCAGCTTTTAGGTGTCGCGAGCGTTGTATTTGCTCGAACCCATGTT
>CBHXZU010000731.1:0-3444 GCA_966125105.1 uncultured Prosthecobacter sp. | reverse complement strand
GGAATGTGTCGCGCTTCTCCTGCCAATTGATCGCGGCGAATGCAGGCTGATGCGCGCGCACCCGCTCCGGGGAAAACTGCATGCCCGCCGGGCTGGCGAAGCTCTTCAACAATCCTTGATCCAGCATTTCCTGCAGCCGCTTGTTTAAGTTCGTCCAGCGACGGTGCGAATCCTCGGCGTCCTTGGCCTGCACCAACACGAAGAGCGGATCCTTGGCCGACGGGAACTTCTCACCGATTGCCCGCAACGCGATCGACGCCGGCATGGTCCGCGGCTCGAGCGAACGCGGATTCGTATCGAATTTCAATTCGTTGAACGGCATCACCGCGTAGCCGACCACGAGGGCGAAAACCGCGAGCGCCGCCAGGCCGAACGGTCGGCGCAATTCTTTCGTCTTTGCCACGATCGGACCAAGGATCGCCCGCGAGCGGTCCTTTGTGCCCATCGTCGTGTTCTTCGGAATGAAAACGAACAGCAGCCCGATCATGAAGAGGCCGCACGTGATGATGCCGATCGCGATGAGGATCCCGAGCTGCGAGAAGCCTTGGGAACTGCTGGCCGCGAGCGTAATGAACCCCGTTCCTGTGGTGAGCGCCACGTAAATGATCCCCTTGCTCACTTCGCCGATCGAAGTGGCGATCGCCTTCTCGTGATCCTCGCCCTGCGCCTTTGCCCGGAGATAGCGGTTGTAAAGGAGGAGACTGAAATCATCGCCGAGCCCCACAAGGATCGAGCAGAACGCGATCGCGACGAGGTTCAGCTTCGCAAAGAAAAGACTGCCCAGCGCGAAGGATGCGAAGCAGCTCGCCGCGAGGATAAACACGATGCCGATCAGCGGAATAAGCCGGCGAAACCCAAAGTAAAACAGAGCGGTGACCGCGAGGATCGAGATCGTCGACGTCACCTGGATATCGCTCTGCATGCTCGCGGCGATTTCCGCGACAAACGGCGTGCGGCCGGTGACGAGAATCTCCGCCGCTGGGCCTTGGTAGGATGCGGTGACCCGCTGCTTGAACGCCGCCACCTGGTCCATCATCGCCGCGCAGTCGGGCTGACTCAGCGAAGCCTGGTTCGTCACCACCGGGATGATTCGCATCGTTCCATCTTCCGACTCCAGCCCAGTGCGATTTTCGCCATTTGAAAGGCTGGCCAGCGGTCGCAAGGCCTTGCCGAGGATCAAGCCGGTCGGATCAGATTCCAATTCAATCTGCGCCTTCGGCGACCCAGCCTCCATTTGCGCCCGCAACCGTTGCAGGCGCGCTCGCAAGGCATCCGGCTCGAGCGAAGCGAGCGCCTCCTGGAATGCCGGGCCTTCGAGGTTCAGCAAAAGGGCGGGCACCACCGGCTGAAGCGACGCAATCGCGTCCGGCTCCTCCATCGGCGATCCAGCCATCACGCGAACGACCCACGGCTCTTTCTTCAGCTCATCCACGAAATGCTTCCCAAATCCCGCCACCGCTTCGGGCTCCCCGCGAATCGCAAAGGTCAATTCCCGCGCCTGCGTAAACTCGCTATTCACGACCTTCAGCGCATCCACTGCGGGCGAATTGCCGGGGAGCAAATTCAGCACTTCCGAATCAAAGTTCTGCCGGCTCGCCACGACATACACGCCCGCTCCGATCAGCACCGAGACCACCGTAAGAACCCACCACCGCCGGTGGACGATCCAATGAGCCAGTGTTTCGGAAAACCGCTGCCAAATCTGCATCCGCGGAGATAGAGGGAATGCGCGCTGGGGCGCAACTACTCAGAGGTCAGAAGTCAGCGGTCAGCGGTCAGAAACGAGCACCGACTGCTATTTAGCGTCCGTTAATTGCGGAGGCGCTGGAGCAAGGATCGGAAGAACTCGACGCCGCGCTCGAGGTCATCAACGGAGATGAACTCATCCTTCGTGTGCGCTTGAGCGATCGAGCCAGGGCCGCAGGCGACGGCAGGGATGCCCGCGTGCGCGAAAATGGCGGCGTCGCTGAACCATGGGGCGCCGACACACTTTGAGCCGCAGGCTTCCATGTGCTTGATCAGCGGGTGCTCGCAATCCGTCAGCATCGGCCGCGAGATCACGCTTTCGATTTCCAGGTCGGGACACGCGTTGCGCAGTTCTGCGGACACGCGCTCGAGAATGTTGTCGTCGCCAGGGCAATAGCGGATGTCGATTTCCGCGCGGCAGAAATCCGGCACGATGTTGATGCGGCTGCCGCCGTGCACTGTTCCCGCGCTGACCGTCGTGTGGCCGAGCAACGGGTGGCTCGATTCAGCCAGCATCGGCGCCAGACGGTTCCGCGTGGCAGTGATCACATCAGCCATCTTGTAGATGGCGTTCTCTCCGCGTTCGGGTGAAGCGGCGTGCACGGCCTTGCCGCGCGTCGTCACCGTGAGCCACAGCGCGCCTTTGTGCGCGACCACCGCGTTGCAGTTTGTCGGTTCACCGGCAATCACGAACGCGCCGCGCTTTCGAAACGCCTCGCCGTGCTCGGCGACGAACGCCTTCGCTCCGTATTGGCCGGATTCCTCGCTGCACAGACCGACAAAAACGATCTCGTGGGAAAGCTTCGGCAACTCGTCCCGCAGACTTGCAAGCGCGAACAGCATGGAGGCCATGGACCCCTTGGTATCGCTGGCCCCCCTGCCCCAGATCTTCCCATCCTTCACCTCCCCTCCGAAAGGCTCAACGGTCATCCCGGCCACGCTCACCGTGTCCGTGTGTGGCGCGAAGACGAGCAGCGGCTTGCCCGGACGGTCCGAGGGAAATCGTCCGATCACGTTGGGGCGGCGCGGCAAAACCTCCTTTAATTCCGTCGTCGCGCCGATCCCGCGAAGGATCTCCGAGACCGCTGTGGCGCACTCTGCTTCCCCGACCCGATCGGTCCCCGGATCTCCATCAGGATGCACGCTTGGCACCCGGATAAGCGTCTGGAGCAA
This sequence comes from uncultured Prosthecobacter sp., assembly GCA_966125105.1. Classification (GTDB taxonomy): domain Bacteria; phylum Verrucomicrobiota; class Verrucomicrobiia; order Chthoniobacterales; family Chthoniobacteraceae; genus SXWH01. Next base: position 525 of record CBHXZU010000731.1, on the reverse strand, counting down.
CTCGGTGACGGTATTCACGCGCAGGACATTGCCTTGGGAGTCGCGCGGCGGGCAAGTTCGCACAATTCGCGCGGCGAAACGGAGTTTGCGCGCTACTTCGCGTTGATCTGGCGATACCACTCCACGAATTTCGGAATGCCTTCCGCGATTTTCGTGTGCGGGTTGTAGCCGAGAAGCGCGCGGGACTTGGTAATGTCCGCGTAGGTTACAGGCACGTCGCCAGGTTGCTCGGGCTTTTGCTCGGTGATCGCTTTCCGCCCAACGGCCCGCTCGATCGCGGCGATGAGCTCGCTGAGCGTCGTGGTCTGTCTTTCGCCGAGATTGAAGACGTCGCAGAGCTGCCCTTCGTAAGTGAGGCACGCTTCCATGCCCTGCATGATGTCATCCACGTAGGTGTAATCGCGGCGCGTCGAGCCATCACCAAACTGCTGGATCGGCCGGCCTTCGCTGATGGCGCGCGTGAATGAATGGATCGCCAGGTCAGGGCGCTGCCGCGGTCCATAAACCGTGAAGAAGCGCAGGTTG
>CBHXZU010000730.1:0-3444 GCA_966125105.1 uncultured Prosthecobacter sp. | reverse complement strand
TGAGCAGGCTGAGACAGGCCATTTCCTGGCCGCCGCCGAATCCGCCGGCGCTGCTGAAGGCGCACGCGATTTTGCCGTCCACGCTCAGCCAATGCTCGCCCATCGTTTCGTCCCAGAAGCGTTTCATCTTCCACGTGAGCAGGCCCATGTTCGTCGGGCTGCCCAGGGCGAGTCCATCGCACCACAGGATGTCATCGGCCTTCGCCTCGTCGACATGGACGACGCGGATCTCAGTTTCAGCGATCTCCTTTGCGCCCTCGGCGACGAGTTCGGCCATGCGGCGCGTGTTGCCTGATGCGGAATCAAAAAGGACCAGGATTTTGTTCACCCGGGGAGAGCAGCGGGATCGGGAGGAAAGGGCAATGCCGGGCGTGGGGGGCGCCAAACACTAAAAACTAAACACTAAACACGTCCGCAATAGCGTGTGCCTTGGCATTTGGTTTTTAGTGTTAGGCGCGTTATGGGAGCATTATTCGAGCGCTCATTCTTTACGGCGAATTGCGGCGCAGTTTTTCGAACGCGCCGGATTCGTTCGCGTAGAAGGGATACGGGCGGTCGGCGGTGCGCGGTTTGTAGCGAAAGTGCTTGTACGGCCACATCCAAAGGCCCGGATTTTTTCGCAGGCGCGGATCGAAATAATCCCAGCAGCGTTGAGCGAACTCCCGTGTGGTTGCCGTTTCCGGAATATCGATGATGCGAACGATCGAATCGATGGAGCCGTCAGCGCTCGGAATGTTTTCGACGCAGGCAACGAGCGCGTTCCCCCGCTGCGCGAGCACGGCGTGGAGCATGCTTGCGCTCATCTCCAGGCCGAAGGCGCGCACGATGGTTGCCGCCTGGGAGGGAGGCACGCTCAGGTCGGCGAGGAAGGCGGCAGCGCCGCCGCGCTTCACCGCGCGCAGCATGCGAAGCATCGAGTTTTCCTGGGGAATGATCTCCTGCCCGCTCACCTGGCGCGCAGCGGTGAAGAAAGGACTCAGTGCCGGATTTCGGAAGGTTTCCGCGACTGCAACCGCCCGGAATCCCGCAAAGCCGCACGCGAGATTGCCCCACTCCCAATTTCCTCCGTGGAGCGACACGAAAATTACTCCGCGCTTTTCGCGCGTGGCGCGCTGCCTCACTTCGTCCCAGCCATCGTAGCGAATCCACTGCCTGTTCTCCGGCTTGAGAAGGGCAGGGGACCAAAAGAGATCCACCATCGTGCGCGCAAAGTTTTGGTAGCTGCGTTCGACGATCGACTCGCGTTCGCTTTGCGAGAATTGAGAGCCAAACGCGCATTCCACATTGGCCAACGCCACTGCTCGGCCACGCCGATCGAGGCGAAAAGCAAGGCTTCCGAGTGTATTGGCAACTCGCGCGCAACGCTCCCGCGACATCTGCGGAACGCCCCATGCCAGCAGCCGCAGGGCGGCAGCTTCCAGGCGATAGCGGATGCGTTTCCAAAGCGACATCAGGCGCGGAGAAAAGCAGGTTCGCGCAAATCTGGGTAGATGGATTGCGGGGGGCGGTGGCCTTGTTGTGGAAGCGCGATCGATCGAGTTTTTCGGGTGGGGAGCTCGCGTCGAGGTGCGCGCGCGTCCTTGCCTCGGGATCGTCAACGTCCAAGGTTTAACCTGAAAACCGTTTTTCGAAAACCGAAATGCCGGTCCGAAAAGCCGGTCATCCTGAGGGAGCCTTAGCGACTGAAGGACCTCGATCCACCTTAAGCAGACTCGTCGCCGGGATTACACCCCAAAAACGCTCGCGGATCAAAACGGTGCAGCATCGCGGCGGCCTTTGCGGAGGAAGAGGACAATCGTCGATGAACAAAGCTCGCTCTGCATGCATGGTGTCCTTCAGTCGCTTAGGTGCCCTGCTAAGAACCTCCGAAAAATGCAGGATTAAAGGGTCTCCTCCCGGCGACGGATCTGCCGCGGGTGGCTCGGGGTCCTTCAGGCGCTTAGGCTCCTCAGGATGACCGCCTTTTCTGGCCGGCATTCTCCAAGCCAGCTTTTCGCCGGTTTTGTCCGACAAACAATTTACCCGGCACTGCTTTGTCTCAGGATGGCCGCCTGAATAGCGGTTTTCAGAATGCGCCTTCGGCGATGCGGGGCTGAGACGAAACTGGGAAACTCTTGAGCATTGCAGGATTGCCGCGACGCAAGCCGGCGCCTTACTCAGCGCATGGGCATCGATACCGCAGCGTTCACCGAAATTGCTCGAGGAATCCTCAAACAACCGACTGCTCCGTTTCATGAGGACGCCGTTCGCGCGGAAATCGTCAGGCAGTTGAGCGGCTGCAAATCGGTGCACCTCAAAGAAGATCGCTTTGGCAACTTGATCGCCCGGTTTCAGCGCGGGAATAAGCAGCCGACCCTCGCGTTCGCGGCGCACATGGATCACCCTGGGTATGTCGGAAAGGAGTTCCTCGGCGGGGTTCCGAAATCCTATCTGAAGCGCAAGCCTCCCACGGTGAAGTTTCGCGGTTTTCGCATGTGGGATCTGCCGGCGTATCAATTGAAGAACGATCGGATCTACTCGCGTGCCTGCGATGATTTGATCGGCTGCGCTTGCATCGTGGCGATGCTGAAGGAACTCGATCGGTCAAAGCGTGCCGGCGCGGCGTATGGATTGTTCACCCGCGCTGAAGAAGTGGGATTTGTGGGCGCGATGCAGTTGGCGAAGAGCGGGAAGATTCCGAAGTCCGTGACGATCGTCTCGCTGGAGACGAGCAGCGTGAAGGGTGGGCCTGTGGAGTTTGGTGCCGGGCCCATCATTCGCGTCGGCGATCGCACCAGCATCTTCGACGCGTCTGCAACGGCGCTGCTGCAAGACGCCGCGAAGGCGAGCGAGATCAAATGCCAGCGAGCACTCATGCAGGGTGGCACTTGTGAGGCCACGGCGTATGCGCTCTACGGATACCGTGCCGCTGCGCTTTGTGTGGCGCTGGGGAATTACCACAACTGCGGGCCGCGCGACACCATCGCGCCGGAGTTCGTGAGCCTCCCGGATGCGGTCGGCATGGCGGATCTCTGCGTCGCTGCAACGCGCGCAAAGCAAACCGATCCTCTCAAAGATCTGCGCCTCCGCCTGGAGAAGCGGATGCGAGAATATCGCCGATTTTACTGAGCAGCGGTCGCGCGCGCCGTGAGTGGCCTCTCTGCCTCCGGCGAGAAGTCTTTCTCGAGCATGTAGAGGTAGAGCATGCCCATGGCGTCGATGTTGTGATCCGACGTGTTGTCGTATTCGACGACGAGCTCGTATTCGCCGGAAGCCCGAACCGGAATGCCCTCGATGGACTTGACCTCGTCGACCTGCGCGACGCCGAGTCGATCGGTTAGATCCTTGGATTTGAGATCGATGATGGTCTCGCCGGTCGAGAGGTCGCGGAGCTTCATGGACCTCCCATAGTGATGGAGGTGGCAGGTCGCGTAGTGAATCGTCGTGTCGAAGGGGAGGTTCATA
>CBHXZU010000729.1:0-3449 GCA_966125105.1 uncultured Prosthecobacter sp. | reverse complement strand
CTCCGCCGAAAGGAGAATAGAACACTAAGCCTGACCCGGCTTTCACGCCCGCAGGCAAACGTCGGCACGTTGCTCGCCGCGTCTTCCTAGCCGTCCTCGGAGGTATCATTGGCGGGGAGCGTTTCGGCGATTCCGATAACTGTTTTCGGCAATCGCTTTCAGTTGAGCCCAAGCGGAATCTCTGCAGCTACTTCGTCTCGGGCTTCTTCTGCTGCTTCACCAATGACCAGGGCCGCGCGTTGCAGCGCTCGGCCCAAGCCTCAAAACCGGCACTCATCTCTCGGACTTTGTCCGCGTTCTCCGCGGCGATGTTGCGTAACTCCGTTGGATCCGACTCAATATCGTAGAGCTCCCACTCCCCTGGATATCTCGAAACCAACTTCCATTTCCCATCGCGAACGGCGCGATTCCCCTCGTGCTCGAAGTAGATCGGCTTCCGCGCCACAGTCTCACCGCCGAGCACCGGCAGAAGATTGATGCCTTCCATCGGCAGAATATCCCGACCCTCATACTTCCGCGGATATTCCGCTCCTGCTGCCGCCACCGCCGTGGGCATGATATCCATGACGTGCCCGTATCCGCGGATGAACGTTCCCGGTTTGATCTGAGCCGGCCAGCGGACGATGCAAGGCGTGCAGATGCCGCCTTCGTGGGACCAATGCTTGTGGAAGCGGAATGGGGTATTGCTGACCTGGGACCAGGCGCGGCGACAGCTGGAATACGAATCGCGGGTGCCGAGTTCCGCGCCAGGCTTGCCGCGGTCGATCAACTCGTGGCAGCCCCCGTTGTCGGAGAGGAACATGACGAGCGTGTTCTGTTCGGCGCCAATGTCACGCAAGGTCGATAGAACACGGCCGATTCCGCGGTCCATCGCATCAACCTGCGCCGCATAGATCGCCATTCGCAGGTCCCACTCATCCTTTTTCTCCTCGGAGAGCTTCGACCAATCCGGTGGAGTCGCGTCGTGCTCTGGGAGCGGTGTGCCCGAAGGAAAAAGGCCGGAAGCAATTTGGCGTTCGAGACGTGCCGCCCGGACCTTCTCGAAGCCTTCGGCCGCGATGGCTTCCACACCGGCCAGCCGCACAGCCTTCGCGGTACTTGCCCCGGTATTTGGCAATGTCTTCCGGCAAAGCGTGCAGCGGCCAATGCGGCGCGTTGTAAGCGAGGTAGAGGAAGAACGGCTTTGCCGGGTCTTTACGATCTTTAATGAACTCAATGGCGCGATCGGTGAACGCGTTCGTGGAATAAAATCCCTCCTGCGGCGGAGTCCAGGGCTCTCCGTTCAGCTGCATCTCCATGGTCGTCCGGCCAACAAGGTGCTGCACACCGCCGCCGAAATAGTTCATCGCCCCGCTGACCACGCAGAAGCTGCGCGAAAACCCGCGGCGATCCGGCCACGCATCGCGCTCATTCCCGACGTGCCACTTCCCGCTCATCAGGGTGTCATACCCGGCGCTTCCAAGGACTTCCGCGATTGTTACACAGCGATCATTCAACTTTGTCGTGTACGCAGGCCCACCCAGCTGCGCGCGGGTCTGGATTGCGTAGTCGTCAACCATATGCCCGATGCCGGCCTGATGCTGGTAAATGCCGGTCAATAAAGCCGCCCGCGTCGGGCAGCATCGCGACGTATTGTAGAATCGGGAAAATCGCGCACCTCCCTCCGCTAGAGCATTCAAGTTTGGCGTGGGGATCTCCGATCCGTACGGGCCAATGTCGGAGAAGCCCATATCGTCGGCGAGGATGACGACAATATTTGGACGAGTCTCGGCGCCAAAAACAGCGGAAATTGCCAGCGCGAGGAATATTAAGGAGCGGAACATGGAGTGACACAATCAGGCAGGACGAGACGGACCGCACAAGCGCAGAGGTCTGTGCCTTCCGCCAAAAACAGCCTGCCTTCTGCGGCACTCGATTGCCGCTTCGGAAATCTGAAGTGAACACACGCGCAATCCGCTTCGCGTGGACGAAACCCTCTATACCGGGGCCGCAACGGACTGCGTGCTTCGCCAACCCGCAACACAACTGGTAAGAAAAATGAATCGTATCCTAAAAGGCACCATTGCCGCCGTCGCATTAGCAATTCCAGCCGCGCTTTCCGCGGCCGATTATACCGTCTTTCGCGTCTGCGAAGACCAGCACGTGCTTCGAACCTCCGACGGCGCCGAAGCCGGCCACGTCGAATACATCGTGCTCGAGCCATCCTCGCACCGCGTGGTCTCCGCAATCGTGACAGGTGGCGTTATCGCCGAGAAACACATCGCCGTTCCAATGACGGCATTCACGTTTGGCGCTGAGCGCCAGGTGACGCTGACGAACATCACCCGCGAGCGTCTCGTCGCAGCTCCGACCTTTGAAGTGTCGCGCTTTAAGACCAGTTCGGTGATCGAGCCCGCGATGGTCGAGCGGACCTACACGCATTTCGGCTTGAACGCCGCGGATATCAATCGCACCAGCACCACCGTGAGCGGTTCCGCGACCGAGCGCAGTTCCACGGGCGCTGCTGCAACCAGCACGACAACAACGGACCGCTCGACGACGACTCCCGCAAACCGCGACGCTTCAGCCACCAGTCGCGATGCTTCCGCGACGGGCACGCCAACTCAACCCGCCCGTGACGCGTCGACTCCGAGCACGACGGATCCGAATCGCGCGAACACCACTGAGCCAAACCGGACGCAGCCGAACGCATCGTCCACGGATCCGGCGAATACCAAGCGGGATGCGTCGGATCGCTCGGCACGCCCGGCAGGTACCGGCTCAGACCCGGCAAACACACGCCCAGGCCGCAGCGACAGCACGCCGGACGCGAGCGATTCGAAAGCCGATCGTAACAGCAACGCCCGAAACCAGAATGCGCCGGGTTCACAGCCAAACCGCAATGCATCGGAAAATGCGGAGAAGGCCCGCAGTGGCGCAGCCAGCGAGCGCATCGGCTCTGACGCGGCGACCCGCTCCAGTTCCGAGAGGAGCGCATCGGAGCGAAACGCCGATCGCAGCAACTCTGACTCAGACTCCAAGAAGGGCGGCAGCGACTCCGGCGCGTCGAAGAGCGAGTCCGGAGCATCCAAGGCTGAGTCCGGAGCGTCCAAAGCCGAGTCCGGAGCGTCCAAAGCCGAGTCCGGAGCGTCCAAAGCCGAGTCCGGCTCACCGAAGAGCGATTCTGGCTCCTCGAAGAGCGATTCGAAGAAGGAGCGCGAATAGACGATACATTCCATAGCTCATGCGTTTGAAGCCGTGAGCGTTTAGGATGCGACTGAGGACTCGATTCCTCAGCCGCATTCGCATTTTGTCGCATGGCCCGAGCTTCCTTCGCCGGCACCTCTGCGGGTCCCTTACAGCAAGGTCACAAAATTCCCGCTTCCCCTTCCCTATGCCTCCCGCGTAAGTGCTCACATGCCGAAGCTGCAAATCTCCCTTCCCGACGGTGGACAACTCGACCACGAACT
>CBHXZU010000728.1:0-3450 GCA_966125105.1 uncultured Prosthecobacter sp. | reverse complement strand
GGGAAAGCGAAACGGCCGGGGCGGAGGCGGCAGGTGCGGATGAGGGTGCGACCGGTGCTGCAGCTGCTGGCTTCGCCGCGGCTTTGCCTTCCGATTTGCCGACGCCTGCGGGCGAAGGCGTGGTCGGCGGCATTGGCTCGGGTGCGCCTTGCGGACGAGCGGGCGCGGCGGGAGCACTGGCGCCTTCTTCGATCGTCGCGACAACTTCGCCGATCTTCACCTCGGCGCCGGCTTGGGCTTTGATGCGCAGCGTGCCCGCGCCATCGGCGGTGACTTCGGTGGAAACTTTGTCCGTCTCGAGGGTGAAGAGCGGCTCTCCTTTGTTTACGACGTCGCCATCATTCTTCAGCCACGCGGAGATCATGCCGCTCGTGACCGATTCACCAACCGCCGGAATTCTGACTTCGAGACTCATGTGAACGCGCAACAAACAGTCCGGCACCGCGGCTGACAAGCGCGGAGCGCGGAGGGTTTGAGAGAGAATCCGGCCTCGATCCCTATGGGGAATTGCCCCGCACAGAAACTCGAGGCCCATTTTCCAATAGAAAATGCCTTCGCAGGCGGACTGCAGGGCCGATTTCCAACAGGAATCGAGGCGAAACAGTTACGACCCCCCTGCGTCGGATTAAGGGCTAATCCCCGTAGCCATTCGGATTCGCCATGTGCCACTTCCAAGCACTGGCGACGATCGTTTCGATGTCCTGGAAGACCGGCTTCCACCCGAGTTCCGCGCGAACTTTCTCCGACGCGGCGATCAAGCGTGGCGGGTCTCCGGGGCGACGCGGCTTTTCGACGACGGCAATCGATTTGCCGGAAACTTTTTCGCAAGCGGCGATTACTTCACGAACACTGGTGCCGCCGCCTGTGCCGAGATTGTAGCAGGCGCTCTGCGGCGCGTTGAGCGCGAGCATGTGCGCCTGGGCGAGGTCGAGGACGTGGATGTAGTCGCGAATGCAACTGCCGTCGGGTGTCGGATAATCGGTGCCGAAGATCTCGACGTGGGACTTCTGGCCGAGGGCGACTTTGAGAATGTTGGGAATGAGATGGGTCTCGATCCGGTGATCTTCGCCGTAGCGTTCGCTGGCCCCGGCAGCGTTGAAATAACGAAGCGCGACGAACTTCAGGCCGTGAATCTCATCATACCAGCGCAGCACTTTTTCGAACTGCAGCTTCGATTCGCCGTAGGGATTGATCGGCCGCTGCGGGACGGTTTCGTCGATCGGCACTTTTTCCGGCACGCCGAAAGTCGCGCACGTGCTGGAGAAGACGAGGCGCTTGCAGCCCACGGCCATCATGGCATCGAGCAGGTTGAGCCCGCCGTAAAAGTTGTTGCGGAAATACTTCGAGGGATTGGTCATCGATTCGCCCACGAGCGCGTTTGCGGCGAAATGCATGACGGCATCCGGTTTTGCGGCCTCGAGCGCATCCTCGATCGAGCAGCGCTCCTGGAGATCGCCAGAGGCAAAGGTTGCGCGCGGATCGACAGCGTGGCGGTGACCTTCCGTGAGATTGTCGAAGACGGTGACGGTATGCCCGGCATCCAAAAGCTGCTCGACGCAAATGCTGCCGATATAGCCGGCACCGCCCGTAACGAAGATGTGCATGCCCTTCGTTTACGCGCGGGAATGCCTCCACGGGAAGAGGGGAGTGCAGGCGCCGGGATTGCGTCGGGCAGGCTCGCGAGTAGGGTGTTTCTCCGTGGACCACGCTGCCCAGATCGATCGCGCCCTTCGCGCCATGCGCCTGCGCTTGAGCGCGACGATGTTTCTGCGGCACGCCGCGCGGGGAACGCTGTTCTTTTTCGCGATCCTTGTGGTGTTGCGGGGCGTCGTGTGGTGGCAGGGCACGGCGCGGCCGGATCCGAGCAGTCTGCCTTACATGCTGACGTGGCCGTTCATCCTCGGCGCGATCGGAGGCGCGATCCTGACCGCGCTGCGCCGGCCTTCGCTGAATGCGACTGCGGAGATTCTCGATGCCCGTGGGAATACCATGGATCGGTTGCTCAGCGCGCGAGCTTTCAGCGCGCAGCCGAATCCCACCGAGATGCAACGGCTCGCGGTGGAAGAGACGGGAACGTGGCTCAAGGGCCGGGACCTGCGGCCGCTCGCGCCGGTGCGTTTTCCGAAGGAGCTCGGCTGGATCGTGGTTCCCTTGGTGATGCTCGGGCTCCTCTGGTGGGATGAGGTTGACCGCGCGGCACGGCACGATCAGGCGGTCGCCGCCGCGCTTCAGAATGCGACCGTCACGATTCGTTCGCTCGAGGCGATGGCGGAACAAACGGAGGAGCGGGCAAAAGCCACGAACGACGAGGAATTGCGGAAGGTAGCCGAGCGTCTCAAGCAAAGCGCTGCGCAACTGCGGGCCGAAGCCGAGCGTGCCGGTGACACCAATACGGCGGCGCTTCGCCAAATCGCCGACCTGGAGCAACTGGTGAAGCAACTGCGCCAGCCGGAGCGCGTCACTCCGGACGAGGTAAAGGCTCTCGCGCAGGCGCTCGCTCAAGACGAGCAAACAAAGGAGGCCGCAAAGGCGCTGCAGCAGAATCGCTTTCAAGACGCCGCTGACGCCCTCGAGAACATCGCCAGCATGCCCGATGCGGAGAAGACGGAAACGGCCCTGCGCGAAGCTGTCGAGCACCTCGCCCGTCGCGAAGAGCAGGCTTCGCGGCAGATGGAGCAGATGCAGCGCGAGATCCGCGAGGGACAGCAACAGGGAGGCGCCCAGCGCCAGCAGCTGCTGAAACAAATCGCGCAGGCTCTCCGCGAACTGGAGCAGCGCGACGGACCGGGACCCGGAAAAGAGAACACAAAGGAAGCAGCGAAACAGCAGCGAGAAGGCGGAAACAAGGAGGCGAATGACCAGGATTTGCAGAAGCTTCTGTCGGCGCTGGAACAGATGAAGGACCAGCAGCAAGGAAACGAAGAGCAGACCGGCGGCGGAGACGAGGGAGAGGAAAGCGGGAAAGGATCCGGCCCGATTACCATGCTCAGCTTCCACGAGAGCAAAGATGCTGAGCCGGTGGTCGAGTTTGGCGTCCCAAGCGGAAAGCCGGGCTCCGAAAGCGATCCTGAATCGTCAAACGATCCGGTCGGTTCCGAGAAAGGGAAGGCCGCCGAAGCGCAGCGGCAGGAGCAACTCAAGGGGCAACTGGGCGAAGGTGAATCCCTTTCGGCATTGATGCCTTCCGCAGCCGCCGGAGAAGCAAAAGCGGCGCGCCGCTACAAGGAACTCACCGAAGCGGCAGCCGCAGCCGCCGAGGACGCGGTCTCACAGGAAGGCATCCCGCTGGGATCGCGCTTTCTCATCAAGCGTTACTTCGACGCGATCCGCGCCCGCGAATGATGCAAACAGGATTGGCATCTGCCGCGGTTCCCGCTCACGTCACGCGCGCCCTCCGCCCGATCTTTCTATGACCGAACTCGCCCCAAAACTGGAACAGTTCCGAGCAAC
>CBHXZU010000727.1:0-3454 GCA_966125105.1 uncultured Prosthecobacter sp. | reverse complement strand
CCGGTGCCGGGGTCGGTCACGGGCTGCTCGGCAGGCGCGGTGCGCGGGACGCGCTTGGCGGTGCGCCAGGCGGCGAGGAGCGTAGGGTTGTCGCGGTGCACGATTTTCATGATCCCATTAAGTTCCCGCACGATGGCGATGCCGCGCCGACGCTTGGCGGCGAGGCCTGCGGTGGCGCCGGCCTGGTTACTGAGGCCGGTGGCGCGGTTGCCACCGATGCCTTCGATCGCGGTGATCTGCGTGTTGAGCGCGGTGAGGAATCCGGTCGGCAGGCCGCGATCAGTGAAGATCGCTTCTTTTCCCGCAGCATTCTCCGCAAAGGCGAGCGCTGCATTCAGGATGTTCTCGTAGCTGCGTGAACGCGGCATACGGAATTGTTCCTGGATGCCGGGGAATTCCACCGGATCGAGGGCCAGGGCAATCGTGTTCATCAAGCGGAGTTCCGCGAAGAGCGCATTGAACGCGATGCGGCGTTCGTCGGCTCCGCCGCGGAACAGCGCGCGTCCGGCCCTCTGTTGACCGCCTTGGCTGTGCATGGCGGTGGCGATTCCTTTGAGCTCAGTAAAGAGCATGGTGGCGCGAGGGTTTGCCGGGGTGAGCGGATGATCCTCGTCGTATTGGCCCACGCTCTCAAATGAGCCGAGGTAACGTTGGTTCAGTTTATCCATAGGTATGCTTTCTAGTTTTGAGCCAGGTTTCCTGGTCCGTCGGCCGGTCGGCACGCGCCGACTTGGGAAGCTTTCGGAACTGGATTTCGCTGGCAGTTGACGCTGGACCGCACACCGGAGATCAGAGGCCGGAGGTCAGCGGTCAGACAGTGCATCTGCGCGCTCTCCAGCCCGTGATCGGGGTGCCGATCCGGCTGCTGCAAGTGACCGTCCGAAGGGATCTGATTTCTGATCTCTGACTCCGACATCTGGTGCTTGCAGCGGTCATCCCCTTCCCGCCTCCTGGGCCGGAGTGGTGATCGGCTGGGCTCGGATTTTCTCTCCGAGGCCGCGGATCTGGTTAGTTCCTCGGCACCGCCACTTGGCGGGCCGTGGGTTCCAACCCTCAGGCAGGTCGTTGATGACGCTGACCATCCTAAAGGCTGGTTTGGAAATTAACGTTCCAAGCGGCCGATTATTTTTCTTCTCTGGAGCGCCTCTGGAGAACTGGAGAGGCGTTTGGAAGAAAGTTTCTGAAAAACGGCGAATTGTGGCGAATCCGGAGTCCGCAAGTCACTGAATGGCTGTCTGCCTTTGGGGACGGCGGAGGCAGGGCTCAACATCGCCTCTCCTTCGAGGCAGTTCGGTCGTTCGGACGCCGCACAATTCCAAGATTCCCTGCCGCAGCGGTGATTTGCTCTAAGACTGTGAGGATGGACGTGAATCGACAAAGCGCGCCGGTTGAACGGTTCGCAATTCCCTCGTCAATGCGTGGAGTTCCTATTTTCGGGCTGCTGTTTTTCAGCGTAATGGCGGTAGCGAGCGCAACTTTGCCTTTCATGCCGGAAGAGGAGAAAACGCATGGTGCCGCAGTCACTTACGCGGTCTCAATAGCGGGAATCGTCGTATTTGGGGGCTTCGCAGGTTTCGCGGTTTGGATGCTTGGACAGTTTCGCGAGGCCTCGATATCCGTAGATGGCGAGGGAATCTGGAAGACTAATTCCCCGCGCGAGGCCGGTCTTACGCGATGGACTGAGATCGTTCAACTGCGCGAGCGAAATATGCTTCAAAGGCTGGAGCTACTCGATCGGATCGGTTCCACGCGGGCGCGCCTCGAACATCAGTTGGATGGCTTCACTCGGCTGGTTGAGATCGTTCGCGAGCGCGCTTCGCTGGACCCCGTCGGCGCCGCCGGCGCGTCGGCATTCACGAAGCCGCTGTCTCACCACCTTTTCTTCATTCTCACGATGATCGGATTGCTCATAGCCAGCGCGTTTATCGGAATCATCATCGGTCAAAACATCGCGTGCGCTCTGTTCCTTCCGATCGCGCTGCTCCTTTGGTTTTACCTGAGCATCCCCTGCGGCCTTGAATTGACTGAGACAAACTTGATCGTTTCGTGGCCACTTCGCCGATTGCCCCTAAGCCGCAAAGATGTGATTTCGGTGAAGTTTGAGGAATTGATCGTGCAGCACGGCCAGAAGATCCCGCGAGTATTGATCAGATACACTCGGGGCCGGAGGGCGATCGCCGCCCATAACTTCGGGATTCCGGCATTCCAATTGAAGGAGAAGCTCGACGCATGGCTCGCGTCAGCGGATGGCTCCGGAATCTAGGCGCTGCAGATCTGCACCGATGGAAGAGTTCATGCGCACCTAGAGCCCGTCCTGCACCTTGGGAGGAACGGCAGAAGACTTCGGCCACCACGCTGAATGCGTTCAATCGTCAGCCCAAGGTTTCCGCGAGAAACGAGCGGTGCGCGGAAATTGTAAAAGCAACTATACTGAAGAGATTACGTGAACTGCACAGGCTGCGTTCTATGCAACCCGCGTTGGGGTTGTTCCATTTTGCGCATCCCAGGGTAGCACTCGCTGAATTCGTGCAACCCTGGGCTGGAAGATAAAACGCCTTCGGCGTAGTCGGGTGCGCGACGCTGTTGCAGCAAGGTCCAAGATTACCGAGCAGGCCTAGGACCGTGTGACGGCGGCCAGGCCGAACTCACAGATCGCGGTGAAGAACACTGCGGCGGCGAAGATTCCGCACGCTCGATCCGACGAGTAATAAGCGACTGAGAGGAAGCTGGCTGCCATCGCGGAGGTAACGAGGCCCAAACAAACGAGAATGGCAGAAGAGCGACGTGTCATGACCCTGTATTATTGAATACGGGATTTTCCGGCGCATGTTTCAGCCAATCCGCTTGTAATTACTTCAGGCCGTGAAGGAATTGGCGTTTCAAACGTATCGGCCCGAGTTCCCTGAGCGCCGGCGCGAATGCGATGAGTGGGGGGCCGGCGCGGGATTTTGAAGACTTGCCGAAGAGTTGCGAGATTGAATCGGCCGTTACGAGAATATGTTCCCGTGCTACGAGCGTTCGCTCAGGTGCTACGCGAATCCGTTTGGCGGTTATGAGAGTTCGCTCGGACCCAATGAGAGTTCGTTTGGACCCAATGAGGATTCGCTCGGCCCCAATATGAATCCGTTCAGGTGTTACGAGTAGTCGTTCGCATGGTATGCGAGTCCGTTCAGACCCAATGAGCGAGAAAATCGCTGTTTAACGGCGAGAAAAATCCCGTCACGCGCTCCGCTCCGGTTGAATTGCGAATACTCTTTCATCCGTACGACGTCGCGCACGCCGCGAATGCCGCGGGTCGTCTTCGCCGTGCTCGCCGTGAGTGCCGTGGTTAACCCGTTCCGCCCGCGCCCTTACAGGCCGAGGCGGCTGAAGGTGTCGTCGACCCAGCGGAGGTGGTGATCGATCGAGCAGAGTTTCTCGAGTTCGTCCGCCGGGATCTTGGCGGTGATTTCCG
>CBHXZU010000726.1:0-3465 GCA_966125105.1 uncultured Prosthecobacter sp. | reverse complement strand
TGAACAACTCTGAACCTTCACTTTCGAGCTTCGAGGAGAAGCTGATGGCCTACATTGATGGCCGTCTCGCCGACGCGGAAGCCGCTGCCTTTGAGCGCGAGCATCCGGAAGCCGTGGCGGAGCGTGAATCCGCGAATCGCCTCAGCGATGTTCTGAAACGCTCGAGCATCGCGCCTCAGTTGCGAAACGCGGATTTCCTGAATCGCCAGATTCTGCGCGAGATCGCGTCCGCGGTGCCGAACGCAAGCGCCTCGGCCCATCCAGCCGCGGAGCGACCGGGATCGTTGTTCAATCTCTGGCGCCTGGTGTTTGCGGGCGCATTTTGCCTGCTCATCGCGCTCGGCGTTTACCAGGGATTTGTCCGCCCCGGGAGTGAAGCCGCCAACCGGCCGAAGCTGGCGAGCACGGCCACGCCGGCTCCGCGCGATCAGGCGACACCCTACATGGCCGAAGTGCTCAGCATGAAAACCGGGGACGACAAGCTGAAAAGCCGCGTCGTTACCGAGGAAGGGCTGACGATGGTGTTGATTGACGGCCTCGAGCCGATGTCCGAAGAGTTCATTTTCTGATATCACTCGGCATGCTCCGTAACTTCCTCGCCGCCCTGTTGCTTTGTGCGACAAATGCCTTCGGCGGTGAGGAGATCTGGAGCGCCATGGTGCTGGCCAGTCACCCGGAACCGGGAAAGGAACCTGCGCCGCCCCCGGCCGAGTTGGCCGCGTATGCGGGGCGTTTGTCCAAGATGGTGGGTTTCGAGCAGTTCGAAATTCTAGGGTCCGCTTCGAAGGCGATCGGACGTAGCGAACAGGAGCGCTGGCTCGTGCCGAGCCCGACTTTTCTCCTCGGTGCCCAAGCGCGCCCGGAGGGAAAGGGCTACCGCATCAATCTCGAGGTCTACCAGGAGAAGCGCCGGCTTTTGCAAACCGAGGCGCGGCTGAACGTGCAAAGCCCGCTCTTCATCGGCGGGCCAAAGCATGCGCGTGGACAACTGATCCTCGTTTTCGAGATCCGCTAAGGGAGCATGGGCCTCCGGCCCGTAACGAAGGGCGAGGAAAGCACGCGTCACTTCATTGCAGGATAGAAACGGTATAAGGCCGATGACACGCGTGCGCAGAAGACGCGGTGGCGCTCCGGCAATTCTCCATCCCGTGCTTGTCACGACCCTCGTTACGGGCCGGAGGCCCATGCTCCCTTCGCAGGCGCGCCCGCGGAGATGGAGATTACATTCGGCAGATCCAAGCAGCCTATTCCGCCCGGGCGAAACTCATCTGAGCTCATCTGAGTTTCTCCAATGCCGTTTTTTCTTCGCTTTCCGGGCGGCTTTTCCAATCGTCGCGGACCGCTCCATGCCAAACGTCCACTCCATCCGATGAGCCAGCGCCGCGTTGTCATCCTGGGAAGCACGGGGAGCATTGGCGAAAGCGCGCTGAAAGTAGCGCGGGATGTGCCGGATCGCATGAAGGTCGTCGGACTCGCGGCGGGTCGCAATTCGGCGCGCCTTCTCGAGCAGGCGCGTGAGTTTCAGCCGCGAGCAATTTCCTGCATGGAGCCCGGCGCGATCGAGCAGGACGCGAAGGCGCTCGGTTGCGAGGTCTATCAGGGCGACGAAGGGCTTTGCGAACTCGCCACGATGCCCGAGGCGGACATGGTTTTGATTTCGATCATCGGCACGGCAGGATTGCGCCCGGCGCTCGCGGCGATCGCGGCGGGAAAAGACATTGCGGTCGCGAGCAAAGAGATCCTTGTCATGGCCGGGGAAGCGGTGATGACCGCGGCCCGAGAGCACGGCGTGCAAGTGCTGCCGGTCGACAGTGAGCATAACGCGATTTTCCAGTGCCTCGAAGGGCACAGCAGCGAGCAGGTGCGCCGCATTATTCTCACGGCGAGCGGCGGACCCTTTCGCAGCTGGCGTGTCGAGGATTTGGAGAACGTCACGCCCGAGCAGGCGCTCAAGCACCCGACCTGGAACATGGGAGCGAAGATCACGATCGATTCTGCGACGCTCTTCAACAAGGGGCTGGAGATGATCGAGGCGCGATGGCTGTTCGATGTGGAGATGGCCCGCGTTGACGTGGTGGTGCACCCGCAGAGCATTATTCACTCGATGGTGGAGTTTGTGGACAACTCGGTGCTCGCGCAGATGAGCGTCACGGACATGTGCTTCCCGATTCAATATGCGGTGACGTGGCCGCACCGGGTGCCGAATCGCCTGGCCCCGCTTGATTTCGCAAAGCTGAGCCAGCTCACCTTTGAGGAGCCGCGGGCGAAGGATTTCCCTGCGCTCGATCTCGCCCGGTGGGCCGGCACGGAAGGTGGAACTCTCCCTGCGGTTTTGAATGCCGCGAACGAAGTGGCGGTGGATGCGTTCTTGAAACGAAAGTGCCGTTTCCCGGAAATCTGGCGCACCGTGGGGAAAGTGATGGAGCAGCACTCCGTTAAGCACGATGCGTCGCTGGAGGAGATCATCGAAGCTGACCGTTGGGCGCGGGAGGTGGCAACCGGGTTGATTCGCTGAGGTGTCGCTCCTCCGGAGCTCTCTCCCCGATGGAAGTCGTCAGGCTATAAACAGCCCGCTCCTACGGAGCTTCGATGCACAGCTGCTGCCAGTTTCAGCCCCGCGGTCGAGATGTGCACACTTATCCGGGTCCGGTTTGAAGAGAAAGGGTACGCAGAAGGCAGCAGGCTTTTGGAAAATGCCATCAGAATGATGGCGATGGAAAACGCTGGCGCGGCTGCCGGCGTGTCTCGGGGCAATGGCGCTTCTTGCAGCCTACAAAGCCCCCTCGTTACGGGCCAGAGGCCCATGCTCCTGTCAGATTCGGTTTGACGCTATCGCGATGGCCCGCCACCTTCCGCCCCCTTTTCCTATGCGCCATACGCTGTCGGTTCTCGTCGAAAACAAGTTCGGGGTGCTCACTCGCATCGCCGGCATGTTCAGCGGGCGCGGGTTCAACATTGATTCGCTCAACGTCGGCCCGACGCTCGATCCTGCCACTTCGCGGATGACGATCGTCGTACGCGGCGATGACCGGGTGCTTGATCAGGTGGCGAAGCTTCTCGCGAAGCTCATCGACGTGATCGAAGTGCAGGACTTCCGGGACGGCGAATACGTGGACCGGGAATTGGTGCTCATGCGCGTGAACATCTCGAATGAGACGCGCGCCGACGTGATGCAGATTTGCGACATCTTCCGCGCGAAGATCGTGGACGTGCAGCCGCGCAACTTCACCATCGAAGTCACGGGCAACGAGAGCAAGATCACGAAGTTCATCACCTTGATGGACCCGTTCGGCATCGCCGCTCTCACCCGCACCGGGAAGGTGGCACTCCCGCGCAAGGGAGACTAGGCGGAGCAGTCAACGTCCAACGTTACGCCGAGGGAAGCGCATTGAAGCTTCGCGGGCGCTTCTCGGGGCGCTGGTTCAGGACATAGGTAACACCTGAGGTTCAGGACATGGGTAACAC
>CBHXZU010000725.1:0-3475 GCA_966125105.1 uncultured Prosthecobacter sp. | reverse complement strand
AGGTAAACGCCGTCCAAATCATTCACGCTCGCTTCAAAGTCGCGCGGCACCGCGAGGTCGATGCAAAACAGCGGGCGATCCGCGCGATGCGCCATCAGCGGCGCGAGCTTCGCCTTCGTCACCACCGCGTGGGGCGCGCCGGTCGATCCGATGAGAATATCGAGCGTCTCGAACTCCTGTTCCCATTGATCGAAATGGATCGCCTTTCCCCCGAGCGTCTCGGCCAGCGCCGCTGCGCGCTCAAAGGTGCGATTCGAAACGAACACAGCCTTTGCGCCGCGCAATTGCAGCGCTTTCGCAGTCATCTCGGCCGTCTCGCCCGCGCCCAGAATCATGACGTTGCAGTGGTCGAGCTTGCCGTGGATTTTCTCCGCGAGATCCACCGCGGCGCTGCCCACGCTCACCGCGCCGCGCGTAATGCTCGTGTGCGTGCGCACCTCCTTGGCTACATTGAAGGCACGCTGAAAGAGCTTGTTGAGATGCCGCGAAGTCGCGCCAGCCGCCTGGGCGGCCTGGTAGGCTTTCTTTACCTGGCCGAGGATTTCCGTTTCCCCGATCACCATGCTCTCGAGCCCGCTGACGACCCGGAAGAGATGCCGCGTGCCTTCGTCGCCGCGGTATTGCTGAAACTCATGCGGCGGAAGTCCCGCGCGCCCCGCGATGAAATCTGTCATCACTTTCGCGCCATGCGCGGGATCGTCGGTGGCCACATAATATTCCACGCGGTTGCAGGTGGAGACGATCACCGCCTCACCGACGCCTTCGATCCGCGCCAATTCCGCCGACACATTGCCAAGGCTCAAGTCGCTCACGGCGAACTTCTCGCGAAGCTCCACCGGTGCGGACTTATGACTGAGGCCGAGGCAAACGACTTGCATCTAGAGATGAATAAAACTCAGGGCGCCCAAAGTCGTTAGCGCGATCGTGAAGGCAGCGACGGACATCCACGCGATGCGGCGGGCACTCACCCGGTGCGTGTAGCGCAACGTAAGCACGGCCCCATACAGGACCCAGACCCCTACCGCCCATGCAATTGCCGCTTTATGCTCGCCGGAATTCCCCGCGAGAAATCCAGCGGCAAGACCGGCGGTAAGCAATAGCAGTCCGGCGATGAGCACGCGCTGCATGGCTTCGGCGAGGTCGTGAATCGGCGGGAGGTTGCGGTAAACCGAGTTGTTCAACCGATGTTTCTTCAGCAAACGCTCCTGGATAAGGTACATCACCCCCGCCACGCATCCGAGCGCGAACGCCCCATAAGCGACGAGCGAAATGGCGGCATGCATCTCCGCCCAGAACCCCGTGCTCGGCTTGTGTACCGGCGGTTGGGCGGCCGAAGGCAACAACTGCGCAACGGTTTGCAAAAGGAAAACCAGCGGCGCGGTGAATGAGCCGAGGAGGGAGAGCCGATACGTGCCCCCGATTACAAAATAGAGCAGCACCACGGACCAACTGAGGAACATGAGCACCTCAAAAAGATTCGTCAGCGGGCACCGGCCGACCACTTGCCCTCGGGCATGCAAAAACGCTGTCTGCAGGAGGAATCCCGCGAGCATCACGGTGAAATTCCACCGGGATGGCCGCGCCACGCGAGCTCCCAACGCATACATCGTGTAGGCGAAGGCGAGAAGAAAGCAGATCGTCGATGCAATCAGGAACAGGCGTTCCATGCGGACTGTTAAAGTAGGCGAAGGATTACCGCATTTGCAAATGCTCATCCGAAACGGCCGTCACCCGTGGCACTTGCGATGGCGAATTCCCCATGTAGCATGCCCCGATGTTCTTGCGAACATACCTCCTTCCAGCCGTGCTCGCTGCATCCGCTTTTGCGGAGGATTCGAGCCTGCCCGAGGGGGGATTATCCGCGAGGTATCCCGGCGACGAAGGCATTGATAAGGACCCACACGTCGTTTTCTTCGAAGATTTCGAGCATTCCTCGCTGGAGGCACTGTGGGAACGCTGGGACACCGCTTCCGGAAAAGCCGGGCAGGCTTTTTCGAACGACGTCCCCGAAGGGGGCGCAGGAAAGCAATCGTTAATGCTGAGCCGAGTCACCGGGCCCGGCCCGCAGCTTTACCGCCGGCTGAAAAACAAGGAAGGCACGTGGGGCTACGATCGAATTTATGTCCGCTACTACGTTAAGTTCGCCGCAGATTGCGGGGAGATCCTCCACTTTGGCCCCGGGATCGGCGGCAATCTGCCCGCTACTCCCTGGCCCGTCATGAACGCAGGCGCGACTCCGGATGGCTCGAGATCATTCTGGTCCGCCATTGAACCCCAGGGGAAATCGTGGACTTGGGATTACTACACGTACTGGTGTGAAATGCGGGGAAGCCCACCACTCGGAAAGTCATGGGGCAACAGTATCCTCGCGCCGCCAAAACCTGAGGTGACGCGGAACAAATGGATCTGTGTCGAGCAAATGCTGGCGGTGAACGACGTCGGCGGCAAAAACGGTGAGCAGGCGTTCTGGATCGACGGAAAGCTGATCAGTCATCTTGGGCAGGGCTTTCCCAAGGGCCGATGGGTTTACGACAAGTTTCTACCGGGCGAAGGGGGCGAAGGAATTCGCTTTGATAAGTCGAGCAACCGCGTGGAGCGTTTTCCCGTTCCGGAAGGAGGCACGCCGTTCGAGGGATTCCGGTGGCGCGCGGTGCGAAGCCTGAAGGTCAATTTCCTGTGGCTCTATGTCTACACCGAGCAGCCTGCCGGCCACCGCATCCAGGTCTGCTTCGATCACCTGGTGCTCGCGACGGAACGGATTGGGCCAATGGTTCCGAAAACGTCTGGAAATTAAAACCCCGACAGCGCGCTGCGACGATGCAGGCTGCTGGCGCGAGTGTCTCCAATTCAACTCCAATAAACGTAGATCGAAACGGAGTGGCGGGAATCGTCCACGGTGACCTCCGCGTGCTGGGCGCCGCCGCCGGGAATGATTTGGAAATGGCGCACTCCGGGTGAAGGTGCTTCCGGAGCGACTTCGCGTGTGCCCGGAGATTGCTGCAGCCACGACTCAACATCCGTGGCAGGCGCGGTGAACGAACAACGAAAGGCACGAGAAAACGCGCCGCCCTCCGTGGCAATCGTGAAAGCGGACGCTGAAGAAGGAAATGGAGCAAGGCGGCCCCAAGTCAAAATGCTGTCGATTGCGGAAGCTCGAGAGCGCAGGACAGCAATCCCAATGCACAGGGCGGCGATCCCACAGAGCACCAGCATTACCAGCTTTGCTCGCAAGTTCACGAGGGTTCGCCGGCAGATTCGCGCCTTCTTCTCATTACCACGCTCAACTCAAGCTGGTTTCCGCAGAATCTTGTCCATCGCTTTGCCCTTCGCGAGTTCATCGATGAGCTTGTCCAGGTAGCGAATCTTCTGCATCAGCGGATCTTCGATCTCCTCCACACGGATCCCGCACACGGTGCCTTTGATGAGCGCGCTGTTTGGATGGATGGCTGGGGCTTGCGCAAAGAACGTTTCGAAG
>CBHXZU010000724.1:0-3475 GCA_966125105.1 uncultured Prosthecobacter sp. | reverse complement strand
TCTCGCCAGCCTGTCCGAAGTCCAAACATGTCCCGCACGGACCTCCGCCAGCCTGACCGAAGTCCAAACGTGTCCCGCGCGGGCCTCCGCCAGCCTGACCGAAGTCCAAACATGACCCGAGCGGGCTTCCGCCAGACCGTCCGAGGTCCAAACATGACCCGCGCGGGCTTCCGCCAGAATGGCCGGAGTCTATGCAGGACCTGCAAAGAGTTGCAGAACAGGTTCCCAACTCCAAACATGTCCCGCTCGGAGTCGCGAACGAGCGGCCCGAAATGGACCGGATCACCATAGAGCATCTGCCGAAACGAGTTTCCGGATAATGCGGGCTTTCGACTCGCTGGAGCGTGCCTGAGTTTAGTTCCGAAGGAACGGAATGAGATAGCCCAGGGTGAAACCCTGGGAAGCAGATCAAATGACCTCAGCCCTGAAGGGGCGGGACAATCACCGTACGTTTAGCCCCTTCAGGGCTCGCCACCATTGATGACACCACCCAGGGGCTGTCGCCCTGGGCTTTCTCATTTTGCTCCTTCGGAGCAGCCGTATCCGAGACTATTTTTAGCATTCGCTATAGCACGCAGCGCTCGCCCGGAACTCAGTTCAACCGGGCAGCATGGGTCATTCTGTCCCGGCTTGCCGACCCGTTACTCCATCGAGCAGCCGGGAATGCTCAGTAGCGTCTCGTTTGTGAGTAGCACGGGTGACTCCCAACGCGTCCCATCGGACGCGCGGGATGAGAGATCGAGTGCGCCGTTTTACAAGCTGAATGCTTTTTCGATCAGTTGGCGTTGTTCCAGGTCGCTGACGTTCTTGGATCCGACTGCGGGGCTCGCGGCTTCGTCGCGGCCGGCGTAGGCCACGGGCTGTCCCGTGAGGCGGCGCAGGTGCGGAACGATGTAACGCCACGCGCCCATATTCTCGGGCTCTTCCTGGCACCAGATGAACTTCGTCGCTTCCGGATACTTCTTCAGCGCGTCGGTGATCGCTTGCTCGTTCAGCGGGTAGAGCTGCTCGATGCGGATGAATGCCGTGCGCCCGATCTGGTTCTCGTCGCGGAACTTGATCAGGTCCCAGAACACTTTGCCGGCGCTGAAGATCACGCGAGAGACTTCGTTCGGCTTGCAGTTCAGGCATTCCGTGCCGTCGAAAACTTCGTGGAAACGGTCATCCGTGAGGTCGGAAACCTTCGAGCCCGCGGCTTCGAGTCGGAGCATCGACTTCGGCGTCATCAGCACCAGCGGCTTTTTGAAAGGGCGCTTCATCTGCCGGCGCAGCACATGGAAGTACTGAGCGGGCGTGGTGAGATTCGCGACCTGGATGTTGTCCTCCGCGCAAAGATTCAGGAACCGTTCGAGGCGCGCGCTGCTGTGCTCCGGACCCTGGCCTTCGTAGCCATGGGGAAGCAGGAGCACGATGCCGCTGGGACGCTGCCACTTCGATTCGGCGCTGACGATGAACTGATCGATCACCACCTGCGCCCCGTTCACGAAATCGCCGAACTGCGCTTCCCACTGGCAGAGCATCTCCGGGTAATTCAGCGAATAGCCGTAGTCGAATCCGAGCACGCCGGCTTCGCTGAGCAGCGAATTGTAGATGCAGATCTTCGCCTGCTTGCCGGGCTCGATTGCGTCGAGCGGGCACCAGCGCTGGCGCGAATTCACGTCGTAGAGATACGCGTGGCGTTGGCTGAACGTGCCGCGGCGGCAGTCCTGGCCGCTCAGCCGTACCGGCGTGCCTTCGAGAAGCAGGGAGCCCCAGGCGAGCGCCTCCGCGGTGGACCAGTCGAGCCCCTCGCCGCGCTCGAACGCTTGCCGCCGCTTATCGAGCACAAACGTTTTCACGCG
Source organism: uncultured Prosthecobacter sp. (assembly GCA_966125105.1). GTDB lineage: Bacteria > Verrucomicrobiota > Verrucomicrobiia > Chthoniobacterales > Chthoniobacteraceae > SXWH01. The sequence goes on along the minus strand of CBHXZU010000724.1, from coordinate 1,634 downwards.
CGGATGCACGCTGAAGCCTTGCGGCACCGAGGTAATCGCTTCGATGATTTTCGCCAGCGTCGCTTTCGGCACCTTGGTCTCCACGGGCTCGTGCGAATACGGTGGCTGATGCACCGCCGTGCTGCCCTCGAGCTTCGCGTCACGTTTTTCGCGGCCCTGCTTCTTGCTCGCGGCGAGTGCCTGGGCTTCGGCGAGCGAATCCTCGAGACGCTTCCACAGTTCCTTCTGGCTCGCCTCGGCTTCCTCGGCGGTCAGGACACCTTCTTCAATCAACCGATCGCGGAACTTCGTGCCCACGCTCGGATGCGTGCCGATTTCGCGATACATGTCCGGGCTGGTGAACGCCGGCTCGTCGTTCTCGTTGTGGCCGTGGCGGCGATAGCAGATCATGTCCACGAACACGTCGCGCTTGAACGCCTGGCGGAATTCGAACGCCAGCTCCATGGCGTAACGCACGGCGATCGGATCGTCGCCATTCACGTGGAAGACGGGGGCCTCCACCATCTTCGCGACATCCGTGCAGTACTGCGAGGAACGCGCGTCGGCCGGCAGCGTGGTGAAGCCGATTTGGTTGTTAATCACCAGGTGGATCGTGCCGCCCACGCGGTAACCCTGGAGCTGCGACATGTTCAGCACTTCCTGCACGATGCCCTGTCCGGCCACGGCGGCGTCGCCGTGGATGAGAATCGGCACGACTTTGTTTCGTTCGGCGGTGTCCTGGCGATGGCGCTGGCGGGCGCGGGTCATGCCCATCACGACGCCATTCACGATCTCGAGATGGCTCGGGTTCGCGCTGAGGCGGATCTCCACGTTCGCGCCGCTCGGATTGATGGTCCGCTCATTCACGTAACCGAGGTGATACTTCACGTCGCCATCGCCGTAGACGGAGTCAGGAACATAGTTCGGGTCGAACTCCTGGAACATCAGCCGATACGGCTTTTTCAAAAACTCCGTGATCACCGCGAGCCGTCCGCGGTGCGCCATGCCCATGGTGATTTCCTGCACGCCCATCCGCGGGCAATTTTCCAAAATGCCGTCGAGCGCCGAGATGAGCGCCTCGCCACCTTCCACGCTGAAGCGCTTCTGGCCCTTGTAGGCCACGGTGTGAAGAAAGCGCTCGAAGTTCTCGAGCTTCACGATGTGGCGCAGCATGCGCTTCTTCGTCGTCGCATCGGTCACCCACTCCTCGCGCTTTTCGATCCGTTCGCGGAGCCAGTTGCGGACCCGCGCATGCGCGATGTGCATGAACTCGAAACCGATCCGCCCGCAGTAGATCTCCTCGAGCTTCGCGCGCATCTCCCGCAGCTTCATCGGCTGCCCGCCGAGGAGGTATTTCGAGCTGACGGTGAGATCGAGGTCCTTGTCGCTGAAGCCGAGTTCGCGCAGGGAGAGGAGCTCGTTTTCCGGGCGCTGTTTGGCCAGCGGATTGGTCCACGCGATGGTGTGGCCCAGGGTGCGGTAGGCGTAGACCAGGCCGTCCACGCGGGTCTGCGAAGAGCCGTCGGATTGCGGGGTGGCAGTGGCCGGCGCGGCGCCGTTCAGCGCAGGGGGACGATGCTGAAATTGAGCGTATCCGAGATGGAAACCTTCGCAGAAGGCGCGCAGCGAAGGCTCGACGGACTCGGGGTTTTGCA
>CBHXZU010000723.1:0-3484 GCA_966125105.1 uncultured Prosthecobacter sp. | reverse complement strand
CTTGGAAACCGGAAACATGTCCTTGGAAACCGGAATTCACATTCCGTGACATTACGTGCGCCTAAATCGTCGCTGCGCTGGACCGCTCGCGGACGAATTCACTCGCGAGTTCGGCTCAGTGGCAGCCGCAGCCGGAGCCGCAACCGCCGCTCTTCCCTCCCCCCATGGAGCGTTGCATATCGGCATGCCGCGGGGCATTTCCGCCGGACATGTAGCCGAAACCGCCCGTGATCACGCGACGGATCTCCTCGCCGGTTTCCGGGTGCTGCGTGAGCGGCTCATCCTTCATGCTCTGCTGGATCTCGAATTGCCGGACGGGCTTCTTGGGATCGGTGGTCTCGTAAAGGTAGGTCGCCATGGGCCGGAGCATGCCGTGACTCCGCGCGTTTTGCAAAGTCGCGATGCGGTAGGCGATAGGTCCCATCCGTCACATGCGTCCTATAGGACCTATTTGAAGGACCGATCTCCGGCTTCCGGCGTCCGACCTCTGATCTCCCGACTTTCCCTTTGCGCAATTCTTCACCTCGCGCCTACGCTATTCCCATGCCGAACATTCCTCTCGAAGACAACTATACCGACGTTTTGGGCAAGGCGATGCGTGGGTTGAAGTTGAGTGATACGGAGGTGGCGCAAAAGAGCGGGGTGGGGGTGCCGGAATTGCAGACCCTGCGCCACGGGGAGTTTTCCACCGCAGTGGCGAGCAAAGTCGCCCCGGTTTTGGGGCTGAATCCGACCGCTCTCTCGGCCTTGGCGGAGCAGCGTTACGCGCCGGCGGATGTGAAGGTGGAAGGGCTGTCGCAATTCAACACGCCGTACGAGGACATGAGGGTAAACGCGTACCTCGTGTGGGACCCGGCGTCGAAGGAAGCGGCGGTTTTTGACACCGGCGCCGATGCCAGTGGGATCCTGGAAGAGGCCCAGTCGCGAGGGCTTTCGATCAAGCACATCTTCATCACGCATACGCACGGGGATCACATTTTTGATCTCGATCGGCTGCGCGAGAAGACGGGCGCGACAGTCTGGAGCGGGAGCAAGGAGCCCATACCGGGCACCGAGGTCTTCAACCCTGGCCACACATGGAAACTCGGGAAGCTCGACATCGAGAGTCGGCTGACGTGGGGGCACTCGAAGGGCGGCGTGACTTACGTGGTGAGCGGCTTGCAGCGCCCTGTGGCGATCGTGGGGGACAGCATTTTCGCCGGGAGCATGGGGGGCGGAGGAGTGAGCTATCCCGACGCGGTGAAGAACAATCTCGAGCAGATCCTGACGCTGCCCGGCAGCACGGTGATCGCGCCGGGACACGGCCCGCTCACGAGCGTGGCGGAGGAGCAGAGGAACAATCCATTTTTCGCCCGCTAACGATGGAGGCCTTCAGGACTCCGGCGCTGGCATTTTGCCTCGCGGCGACCAGTTTGGGCGGGGAGTCGGCGGAAGCGAAACCGAAGCGGGAAGTAATGCCGATTGGGGGGCAGTGGAACCTCAGCGGCACGAAGCTGGACCGCGCCAGGATGGATGGAAAACGCGTGGTGCAACTTATTGCCAAAGGAGATGCGAAGCTGAAGCGCGGCGCCAATGCGTTGCTCGGTCCATGGATCCTGGAAGTTTCGGCGGATGTGATCGAGGCCGATTTTCCGGGGAAGAAGTTCCTCGTGCGGGGGCCGTATACAATGGTTCAGACGAGAAAAGGCGGAAGCACTGAGACGAGCGGACCGGGGCCTGACTCGAGCGTCGAGTTGGACTTCCGTGATGGAGCCGTTCACGCGCAAGGACCTTCGCGCATGAAGATTATCGATGCAGAGTCAGGGAAGGCGGGCGAGCAACCGGCGAAATAGACTCAATAGCGGGCAAAAAACTTCGCCTTGGCCAAAGACCACAGAGCTCTTACGGTGCGAGGAATTCGTGTGCCTCGACTTTCTCGCCAAATCCACCCCTTCGGAATCTACGCGGTAATTCTCGCATTTATGGCAGTGCTCGTGACGGACGCCGTCGCGCTGCCGAAGCCGGGCCCGCCACCGCGTCCGCCAGCGTCGAAGCCGGCGCGTCCGAAACCGCCCGTGCCCAAGCCGCTGCGGCCCCGGGCGATTCGCCCACCCACTCCGAAGCCGGCCAAGTCGAACGCCGCTCTTCTGCTCAAGGCGAGTGGAAACAAAGGCGCGCTTCTGCAGGCGCGAAACAGCAGCAAGGCGGCGCTTCTCCAGGCGCGTGGCGGAAATAAGGGAGCACTGCTCCTTGCACGGAACTCAAACAAGTCGGCGCTACTCCATGCGCGTGGCGGCAACAAGGGCGCGCTGCTTTTGGCCCGGAATGGAAGCAAGGCGGCGCTGTTGCATGCGAGCGGGTCCAACAAAGCGTCGCTCCTGCTGGCGCGGAACGGCAGCAAAGCCGCCCTGCTGCATGCCGTCGGGAGTAACAAAGCCGCGCTGCTTCAGTCGGCGAAGAATTCCAGCAAGGCGGGACTGCTTTCGATCAACAATTCCAAGAAGGCAGCGCTGCTGAGCATCGGCAATTCGCAGAAATCGGCCCTCTTGAGCATCAAGAATGCATCGAAATCGAGTCTCCTGCTTTCGGTTTCCAACGCGCAGAAAGCCAGCTTGCTGAGCATCAAAAACGCGCAGAAGGCCAGCCTCCTGAGCATTCAGAATGCTGGGAAATCGGCGCTGCTGCAGAGTTCGAAGAACGCGTCGAAATCGAGCCTGCTCTCGATCCAGAACGCGAGCAAAGCGTCGCTTCAGCAGCAGACGAAGAATTCGAGCCACCAGGCGCTCCTCTCGGCGGGCAAGGCGAGCAAGCACAGCCTGCTGCAGGCCAGCAAGAACTCGAATAAAACGGCCCTTCTGAGCATCAAGAATTCGGCAAAATTCGGGCTGCTGCAGAATGCGAACCGCTCGGGCAAGGCGGCGTTGCTAAACCAGGCGGGACGCTCGAATGCGCATCACCTAAGCGTTCAGGCGGCGGCTAGTGCGAACTTCAACTCGCAGAACCAATCGCGGGCGGCGCTCGCAAACAAATCGCGCGCCGCGGCGGCGCAAACGGCGGCGAACAACAATGCGCGGAATGCGGCGCGCCAGGCACTTCTGCAAAACGCCAATTCACAGCGGGCGGCGCAGCAACAGGCCGCCCAACGCGCTGCGGCGCAGTCGAATCACAATCACAATCTCGAAAACGCCCGCAAATCCCAGCAGCACCTGCTGGAGCAGCAGCGTCGGCAGTCGGGCGACCAGATTTTGCGCCTGCGCGAGGATGAGCGTCGTCGACTCGAGGAAAGTCGTCCCGGCACGAAGCCGGCATCGAAAGATCGCGAGGAAGCCCAGCGCGCGCCCGGCGGACAGTAAAGCACGGCCCCAAAGCGGCCGGGGCAGCGCATGAACGGAGCAGTTTGAGCTAAGAGAGCAGCGCCTGCGGCGTTAGCTTGCACACAGTTCTACTCCGTCATGAAGCGTCACCTCCTTCTTTGCACCTCCATCGCTTTCGTTGTCGCGGCACA
>CBHXZU010000722.1:0-3486 GCA_966125105.1 uncultured Prosthecobacter sp. | reverse complement strand
GCTCGCAACCTCCGCCACTCCGGGCGCCGACTGCAATTGATACCGAACAAAGAAATCCTGCACGGCGCGAAGTTGGCCCAGGTCGTAGCCGTTGCCGCTCGGTGCCTTCTTCGGATCGACGTCGAGGTAGTATTGGTAAATCCACCCGAGGCCCGTGGCATCCGGCCCCAGCTTTGGCACGACGCCCTGCGGGAGGACGTCGCCGAGGTAATTCAACCGCTCCAGCACCCGCGTGCGCGCGAAGTAATTGTCGATGTCATCGTTGAAAATGACGGTGAGCAGCGAGAACCCGAACATCGACGTGGCCCGCACCGTTTTCACGCCGGCCAATCCCTGGAGATTCACGGAAAGCGGATACGTAAGCTGATCCTCCACCTCCTGCGGTGAGCGCCCCATCCAGTCCGCGAAGACGATCACCTGGTTTTCACTCAGGTCGGGGATCGCATCCACCGGCGCGCGGCGCAGCTCGAAGATCCCCAGCGCGATGATCAGCAGTGCGCCACACGCAACCAGGAAGCGGTTGCGCAACGACCACTCAATGAGTCCCCCGATCATGGCTTGATCTCCGCGCCGCACTCGAGCATCTCCGCGCCCCACCACGGATTCTTGAGCTGCGAAGTGAGTTGAATCCAGTGCCCGCGCTCCTTCGGCGCGCTCGGCACATTCCCCTGCGCCATGTCGCAGGCGAAGACCTTCACCTGCCCAAGGCCGCTATCCTCGCGACGCAACGCGAGCGCCAACTCGGCCGAAGCCTCGGCGAGCGGATAAAATGCGGCGCGCTCGGCAGCGAGATCCGGAGTCGTCGGAAGCTTCGCGGCTGCTGCGGCTTTGCTCGCTCGATCGCCGAGCGTTTTCACCAGCGCCTCAGTCGCGGGCGAGAGTTTCGCCGCGTGCGTTTTGAAGTCCGCCGGCTTGTCCGCCGCCAGTGCGCCTCCGAGATCGGAGATGACCGTGAAGAAATCGAGCGCTGCCTTGCGTTGCTCTTCCGTCAGGCTCGACTTCGGCGCGGATGCGGGCTGCTCCGGAGGCCGATTGATCTGCGCCTGTCCATCCAGCAGCAGGTTCCCGGTCGTCACGACCTCATCGCCCTCGTTCAATCCGCCGGCGATTTCCCACACGTCGTCCCCCGCTCCGCCGACCTGGATTTCGCGGGGTTCGTACGCGCCCTCGGCACGCGCCACGTAGACGACTGGCCTTCCCGCCGGCCACAGCACGGCTGACCGGGGCACTGTAAGCGTCGGCGCGCTTTCCGTGTGAATGCGGCCTTCCGCATACAACTTGTGCAGCAACTCGTGCCGGTGTTTGCCGGGCTCTTTCGAAAGCGGATTATCGAGCACGACGCGAATCTTCGCGCTCCGGGTCTCCGGATTAAGGTTCGGATCGATGAACGCGATCGGCGCCTTGAGCACTCGTCCCGGCAACGCGGGAGTGGTGATGTCCACCTCCGCGCCCACGCGCAGCCACGGAATATCCCGCTCGTAAGCGTCGAAGACGAACCACATCTTTGAAAAGTCCCCGAGCTCAAAGAGCGTATCGCCCTCCTTCACGTACTGCCCCTCGTAAACATTCCGCGCCACGACCGTGCCCGTAATTGGCGCAAGCACCTTGATCTCGAGCGGGACTTTGTCGGAAGTCGCCCCCGCCTCGATGTCCTTCGCGGCCATGCCGAGCCGCAAGAGTCGCTCGCGAATCCCCGCCATGAGCTGGGTCCGCTGCGCAGATGCCGTCTGTTGCGCGATGACCTGGTACTCGCTGAAGACCGTCCGCAGCGCCGGGCTGTAAAGTGTGGCCAGGGGCTGACCGGCTTCTACCTCCGCGCCGACGAAGTTGACGAAGAGCTTCTCCACTCTCGCATCGGCCGTGGCGCTAAGGCGACGATGCGCGCTGTCGTCGTCATCGATCATGCCGGAGACGCGTATGGTCAGCCGGAGAGTTTCGCGTTTCACCTTCGTGGTTTCGACGCCCGTAACGGTGACGCCCTGTTTGGTGAGCGCGACGACTTTGCCTTCATCGGCAAAGCCAGCTTCGCCCTCGTAGACCGGCGAAAGCGCCATGCCACAGATCGTGCAGCGCCCGGGTTTATCCGACCGAATCCAGGGATGCATCGGACTTTGGTAATAAGCGATCTTTCGGCCAGCCGCGGAATCCGGCGCGCCAGGATGCGTTTGGCCATGACGGCCGAACCACCAGCCGCCAATACCGGCGGCGAGGATAAGAAGAATAGTGAGAAAGGTTTTCATGCGAACGGGTGAGGAGTCGAAGTGACGAGAACTGCCGCCCTGAAACCGGACATCGGGAATCACCCCGCGACCGCGGGATCAGGACACAATACGGGCGTCAACGCCCTCTCACACCGTGCGCACGCACAGCAAAGCCTGCGGGCTCGCGCCCGCGCCGCGCGTCAGCCGAGGCGCAGGCACTTGGGGAAAGGAGTCCGGCACCACCGCCGGCAAAATTAGGACCACGGGCTGCGCAATAAACACCGCCTGGAATGCCTGCTGATGACTCCGTGTCTCCGGCAACACCGGCGTCGGCTCCGGAACCGGAGCATCTGACTGGCTACAGCAAGTTTCACCCGGATCCATCGGGCAACAACCGCACGCCTTCGCCGCCCGCTCCGCGCAAGTCGGCCCAACGCCCGGTCCGCTCAAAGCGATCATTCCGAGGCACAGGAAAAGTGCCAGGAGCAGATGTTTGAAGTTGGCGGACACGCGGCTCACTAAATCTTAGTCTAGCACAGCTTAGAACAACGTCACGGTCCGTTTATTCAATACAATTCCAGGTCACGCGTCAGTCCTCCGCAAAAACCCAAACGCGACGCCAATTTATCGCCCATACACCGTCGCCACCACCAAGCTCAGACAGCTCGGTTTCAAGCCCGCGAAGCCGCAAACCGCTCATGCAGCCACTCCAAAAAGGCGAGCTTTCCCTTTAAATCCATGACGCTGCTCTCCGAAAACTCCCCGCAGGCAATCTCACCCAAGTCGGAAGCACCATCGTGCTCCTGGATGAGCACATCGTGTGGCCGTACCACCAACACGACATCGTCCGGAAGATCCGGATTGTTCTCAATCACCCGCGCTAAAGCGATCCAATGGGTCGATGGATCGTGCAGGTCCAACTTCACTCGCATTGCACGATATTCGCAGCACCGGGAAACGCCGGATGCATCCAGCCCCCGATGGCCTCGAACCAACACACCCGCCAAGTGACGCATTCTTCAGCGAATGCCGTTCACTCTGACGGGCTATTAACTCCTCAGTTTCGAAGGGTTCCGTGTTATGCCTTTGCCCTTCTTGCGTGCCGCCGAGGCTTTTAGGCTTGGAGCCAGCCCCATGCGAAATTCCGCTTCATCGATTAACTCCCACAAATCGACCATCCGGGCCAACTCTTCCGCATACGGTCGACTCAACTTGATTAATATACCATTATCATCGACGCCAACCCACTGCTCATCTGGCATTACGGCAAACAACACTCCATCCA
>CBHXZU010000721.1:0-3490 GCA_966125105.1 uncultured Prosthecobacter sp. | reverse complement strand
CAGGGCGTTCGGTTGCTCGCGTGGAGCAAGCTTGCGCCGAAATCGGACGGCACGATGGCGATCGCGAACGCGCTCTTTGATCTCCGCAAGGACGGGCACTGGATGACCACCCAGGGCAATGCGTGGGCGATTCTCGGACTCGCGGAGTACATCCGCAAAACCGAAGCCGATCGCAAGGAGGTGAAGGGGACGCTGCTTGCTGGTGACGAAAAGGCCGGCTTCCAACTTGCGGCAAAAGGCGCGTTCTTCGAGAAGGAGTTTCCGTTGGCGGAAGCTGCTTCGTTCAAGTTGGCGAATCCGGGCAAGGGTCGACTCTTCACGCAGGTGAAGGTGGAGGCGCGTCCGAAGACGCTTGTGACGGAACGCGCGGACCGCGGGTATGCGATCACGCGCCGTTACCAGAAGATCAATGACGACGGCAGTTTGTCCGACCTCGGCGAGCCGAAGGTCGGCGATCGCGTGCTGGTGACGATCAGCTTCAACGCGCCGAACCGGGCGACGTATGTCGCAATCGATGATCCGCTCCCGGCGGTGTTCGAGGGTGTGAATCCGACCTTCAAGACTCAGCAGATGAACGTCGATCTCGCGACGGTGTGGCAGTCGGACTTCACCGAGATCCGCGACGACCGCGCGCTATTCTTCCGCAACAATCTGTGGGAGGGGAACCACGAGATCCGTTACCTCGCCCGCGTTCGCGCCGCGGGCACTGCGACGGCCCCGCCGACCAAGATCGAGGAGATGTACAATCCGGAGAAGTTTGGGTTGAGCGCATCGCAGGTGGTGAAGGGCAAAGCGCTGTAATTCGACCGCGTTCTGCATGCGGGAACTGCGATGCATGAATTCGTGCCAATCCGAGTGAAGGTGGAGCGTAGACAGACGCAAGGAGCGGCGATCTCCAGGTCGCCGAAAAACGCGACCAGCACAGGGACGTTTCGTGAAGTGGCTGAGCACGTCAGGCAAAACATCTCCTCGCCGTGTCTTCCTTGGAGTGGGCAATTTCTTCTGCGCCCGGCGTCGAACGGCGACCTGGAGATCGCCGCTCCTTGCGACACTCGTCGTTCAACCGCTGCCCAGCTTGCCGTGTCCAGGAATGGTTTCCAGGTGCGGCATTATTGCATTCGCAGTTTCAGGCATGTGCGATCGTGAATGCAAATAGGCAAACTCGAGACGAAGTCGCACCGCGCAAGCTGCGAAGGTTGTGGCAGTGGATTCGACGCATCGCGGTCACACTGGCGGTGCTGTTTTGCGCAGCTTGGATTGGGCTGAGGTTCATTCCGATTCCGCAGTCGCTCACGATCAAGCCGCCGGAGAGCGTAGAGTTGGTGGATCGGGCGGGGCGCTCGTTGCGGCAGACCAGCGTGGGCGAACGTTTCCGGCGCGAGGTCGCTTACGAAGAGATTCCGCAGAACGTCATTCACGCGATGCTCGCGGCAGAAGATAAGCGATTCTTCGGGCACGGCGGTGTGGATTGGCTCGCCACGGGGCGGGCGGCTTGGATGAACACCGCGGCGGGGAGGAAGAAGTCGGGCGCGTCGACGATTACGCAGCAGCTGATCAAGTTGTCCGTGCCTCGTGAGCGCACCTTCCTGACGAAGTTCATTGAGATGGCCACCGCGCTGCGTCTCGAACAGCTGTGGACGAAGGAGCAGATCATCGCGGCGTATCTCAACCGCGTCGATTTCGGGAACCTGAACTACGGCGTCGCCGCCGCGGCCAACTTCTACTTTGGGAAACCGCTGCGGGATCTCAGCGACGCAGAGGCCGCGCTGCTCGCCGGACTTCCATGGAATCCGACGCGCATCAATCCGCTCGTGCATCTAACAAAGGCGAAAGCGCGGCAGGCGACGGTGCTGCGCCGCATGAAAGAAAACGGGTGGCTCACGGAGGATCAATTCGAGCGCGCCAAAGCGGAGCCGTTTCACTTCATCACGCGCGGACGCGAGTTTCAGGCGCCGCACTTCGCGGAACTTGCTTTGGAAGAACTCGGACGCGTGCAGGCGAAGGAAGCCGATCGGGTGGGTGAGCAAGCGGCTAGCGCGCGCTTGCACCGCGAGGGCGTCATCGCGACGACACTGGATCTCGAGCTGAATCAATTCATCGAGCGCAGCGTGCAGGATCAACTCAGCCGGTTGCGCAACGAGAACGTGCACAACGCGGCAGTGGTGGTGCTCAACAATCGGAGTGGCGATGTCCTCGGCCTCGTCGGCTCGGAAAACTATTTCGCGACGCGGGCAGGCATGGTGAACGGAGCGACGCAGCCGAGGTCCGCGGGCTCGACGATAAAGCCGGTCACTTACTTGCTGGCCATGGAGCGTGGCGCGACTCCGGCAACCGTTTTCCCGGATGTGCCCACGGAATTCTCCACGCCCACGGGGCCGTATCGGCCGGAGAACTATCATCGCCACTGCCAGGGTCCGGCGCGATTGCGCGAGGCACTGGCGTGTTCGCTGAATATTCCCGCGGTCAAGGCCCTGCAGAGCCTGGGTGGCGCGCCGCCGCTGCATTCGCGGTTGAAGGCGTGGGGAATCACGACGCTGCCGAAGGAACCGGAGGAATACGGGCTTGGGCTGACCATCGGGAACGCCGAGGTGCGGCTGACGGAACTCGCGAATGTTTATGCGACCCTGGCGCGGCTGGGAGAATATCGCCCTGTGCGGTTGCTCGCGAATGCCCCCGCGGTCGCCGCGCCTTCCAATGTGCCGCGCGCTTCGCGGGAGCTTTGCTGGCTGGTGGCGGATATTCTTTCCGATAACACGGCGCGGGAGCCGGCGTTTGGCGCGATCTCTGCGCTGCGGTTTGATTTCCCGGTGGCTTGCAAAACGGGGACGAGCACGGATTTCCGGGACAACTGGGCGATGGCTTACACGCCGGAGTTCACCGTTGGCGTGTGGGTGGGAAATTTCAATGGCGCCCCGATGCGGGAGGTTTCCGGGGTGACTGGCGCGGCGCCGATCATGCACGACACGATGGCGTATCTGCATCGGCGCTTCGGCACTACGTGGTACGAGCGCCCGGCGCTGATTAAAGACGACTACGTGGATGCCATCAACGGCAAGCGCGTGACAGCAAAGGCTCCGCGGGCGATTGCGGAGAAGTTTTTGGCGGAGAATCTTCCGACGTCGGCGGTCCCTACAAATTACGACAAGAATGGACGCGTGTTGCTCGGGCCGGAGTATGCCGAGTGGGCTGCGAGCGCGGATAATCAATTGCGCGACCGGGTGGCGATCGTGGCAGGCGCTGGACTACATCTCGTTTCGCCGACACCGGGCGCGACGTTTCTCGTGGATCCGGATGTCCCTTCGACGTCGCTCGTGCCACTCGTGGCGACGGGGGCGGAGAACATCGTTTGGGAAAGTGCGACGCTGAAGTTTCGGGAGCAGGGTGGAAAACGGTTCGCTGTAGCAGAGGAAGGGGAGCATCGGTTGGCGGTGCGGGACTCGGAGTCGGGGCGTGTGGTGACGACTTGGATTCGGGTGAAGGCGCTGTAGTT
>CBHXZU010000720.1:0-3491 GCA_966125105.1 uncultured Prosthecobacter sp. | reverse complement strand
ATCGTGAGGAGGTCGCAGCCGGCGAGCTCCAGGATTTCACCCTTGTTGCGGAAGCTGGCGCCCATGACCTCGGTCTTGTGGCCGTACTTTTTGTAGTAGTTGTAGATCGCGGTCACCGAAACGACGCCCGGATCTTCCGCGCCCACGTAGTCCTTCTTCGTCGCGGCCTTGTACCAGTCGAGGATGCGGCCCACGAACGGCGAGATGAGCTGGACGCCGGCCTCGGCGCATGCGACGGCCTGCGCGAAGGAGAAAAGGAGCGTCAGGTTGCAGTGGATGCCTTCCTTCTCGAGGACCTCGGCCGCCTTGATGCCTTCCCAGGTACTCGCGATCTTGATCAGCACGCGGTCGCGGCTGATGCCGGCCTTTTCGTAGAGGGCGATCAGCTGATGCGCCTTGTCGATGCTGCCTTGTTTGTCGAACGAAAGGCGGGCGTCCGTCTCGGTGCTGACGCGGCCGGGGACAATCTTGAGGATCTCCACGCCGAAGTTCACGAGGACGTTGTCCATCACGTCGTCGAGCTGCTTCGCCCCCGTCAGGCCGCTGTTTTTGCGGTCGGCAACGGCCTTATCCACCAGGTGAGCGTATTCCGGCTTCGAAGCGGCGGCCAAGATCAGCGAAGGATTGGTCGTGGCATCCTGCGGCTTGTAGGCCCGCATCGATTCGAAGTCGCCCGTATCGGCGACGACTTTGGTGATTTGCTTAAGTTGATCCAGTTGAGTCGTCATTTTTGCTTGAAAAAAGGGGGCCGGACCCTACCCGCCTTTAGAAGGAGAAAAAAGGCAAATCTTACACGCGCGAAGGAATCCCGCGGGATGCAGACACGCCCGGCTAACTATCCGAATGCCGAACACTGTCTCGCCAAGGCGATTGACCCTTTCCTGATAAAACCGTAGAGGAGCGCTCATGATTATCCGCACTGTCCTCCTCGGATCGCTTGCGAGCCTCCTGGCGCAGCCGCTGGTCCATGCGGCAAATATTGACCGGGCGACCATCACGGAGGTCGTTAATAACGTCAGCATTATCGACCCCGCTTCAAAGAAAACCTCCTCCGCAAAGAAGGAACAGCTCTTCATCGCGCCTAACGTGCTGCGCACTGGCTCCGATTCCCGAGCAGAGATGATTTCGCCGGACCAAACCGTCACCCGCGTCGGCCAGAGCACGGTATTTTCCTTCGAGCCAAACTCGCGTGAGATCGATCTGCAGCGTGGCAGCATCCTTTTCCAGAGCCCGACGGGCAAAGGTGGCGGTAATATTCGCACGCCCGCGGCATCCGCTGCGGTGCTCGGAACGACCCTGATCGTCACGACGACGAAAAACGGGGGTTTTAAGGTGCTGCTGGTCGAGGGCAAAGGTCGCGTGAAGAGCGCCGATGGATCGGTCCGCATTCTCAAGAGCGGCCAGATGGTCTACGCGCTTCCCGGCGGAAAGCTCTCCGGCATCCTCGAGTTTCGCCTGAGCCAGCAGGTAAGCGCCTCGCGTCTCGTGGGCGGGTTTAAGAAGAACCTTCCTTCAATCGGAAAGATCCAGGCGGCGATCAACAAGCAGGAGAAAGACATCGCCTCCGGCAAGGCCGCCGGAACCAACCTGCTGGCGAGCGGCGCTCCCAACATCGCCTTCCGCATCGACGTGGCGCGCCAGACGCTCATCCAAGACGCGCTCGAAGCCGGGGACACCCCGTTGAGTCAGGCGGTCACCACCGACGCGGTAGTTGATGCGCCTTCGCTCGAAGAAGGACGAATCTTCGCGAATGACCGGTTCAATGGTCCCGGCCCCGGCGCCAATCTGACCTCGACGTTCGGAGACGACCAGGCGCCGGTGACGCGGGCCTCCGTTCCAGCTTCGTTCATCGCCAACAACATCATATTCGACACGCCGACCGTCTCGCTCGCGCAGGAGACGAACGCGGATGTCTTCCAATTTCTGGCGATCAACGACATCGCGTTTAAGGGTTCCACGGACTTCGGGATGTTCCCGGGCGAGGAACTGCAGATCCTTGCCGGCGGAACTTTCACCGCGGCGCCGGACACGGTGCTCTCGGCGAATACGAAGCAGTTCACGCTTATGGCGATCGGGGACACCTTCCCGCTGGACGGAAGCTTGCCGGAAACGCTCGCGGACATCTCGCTGCAGACGCCGTTGGAACTCTCGGACTTTGCGATGCGCAATACTGGGGGCAACGTTTCGCTGATCGGCGGACAGGTGAACCTCGAGCGCGTGGTATTTGATTCGGCGGCCGTCACGCGCGTGACCGCGGCGGGCGATCTTTCCATCAAAGGCGCCACCGACGCAGAGCCTGCGTTTGACCCTGACTTCATCGAGACGGACGCGCCTTCCAGCGCGAGCATCGTGCAGGGTGGGAAAGAGGCGCGGGTAAAAGCGCTAGGCAACGCGACACTCCAGGGAGTGGCACTCAAAGCGCCGAAGGTGCGCGTAACCTCGGAAAAAGTGCTGAAGATGACGGCGGTGCAAATCAACGATGGCAGCGCCCTCACGGCAAGGGCTGGATCCGAAGGAGAGATTATTTTCTCCGGCGCGCCCGGGGACACCAACGTGAGCGGCGTTTACCTCTTCGGCAAGGAAATCGCCGACCTCAAGCGTGTGAACTTTTTCGCGAACGACGTGCTGATTCAATCGAAGACGATCCGCCTGGAAGACGTCCGTTTCCGCCAGGGATCGCGTGTGTTGCTGGAATCCGCGATCGGCGTGCTCGCAGACAATCCGAACCAAAACGCGCCCGTGCAGCCAGGCAAAGTCAACTTTGTGCGTAACGTGAATTACGGCAGTAGCCCTGCCGAAAACGCTGTGATCCAGAATGGACCGGCGCCGACACCATCCGGCTCCGGCATCGTGATTCGCCCGTTCAAGGGACGTCCGTCGAACTAACCTCCTGACACCCACTACTTCATGAAGGTCCTTTCTGTTGTTCTTCCTCTCGTTACCTGCTGCGCAGCCGCGCTCGCGCAGCAGCCTGCCGTGGAGCGTGCCGTATCCGCCACGCAGGGAAGCTCGCCGGGATTCCGCGCATCAGCACCCGGCGCATCCGTCATTCGCGATCTCAGCACCCAACAAGCGCCGGAGCTCTTCCCCGGTGAAATGGAAGACGTTGGTCCGCAATTCCTCGTCGCGCGCGAACAGCAGGCCGCGGCGGAGCGGAAGCTGATCGAGGCGTTTTTCGACACGCAGCTCTTCTACACGTCCAATGCGTTGCTCACGGAGAAGGGCAACCAGGACACGAGCGTGATGGTCTACACGCTCCAGGCAGCGATCAACCTTCCGCAGTTCGAGCTCTTCGGCGGCACGGTCAGCCCGAAGGCCGGCTATCGTCACCAGTGGTGGCGCTACTCGCTCGATGACACGGCGAACCAGCTGAACAACTTCGACTTTGCCGTCGGCTCGCTCTTCATCGGCGCGCAGCACAACTGGGGCGACAGGTGGGTTGCGACACTCGCGCTTGATTACAACCGTTTCCTTTCTGCGGATGAAGAGTG
>CBHXZU010000719.1:0-3503 GCA_966125105.1 uncultured Prosthecobacter sp. | reverse complement strand
GAATACAAAGCCGGCCGCACGCCAAACCCGTGCGTGATGTGCAACGAGAAGGTGAAGTTCGGCAACTTGTGGGGTAAGGCGAAAGCGATCGGCGCCGACTATATCGCCACGGGCCACTACGCGATTGCCGAGCATTTGCCGGAGCGCACCATTCTTCGCCGCGGCGTGGATCGGCGGAAGGATCAGTCCTATTTCCTTTTCAGCCTGCGCCAGGCGCAATTGCGCAAAGTCCTGCTGCCACTCGGCGGAATGGAAAAGCCGGAGATTCGCGCGATTGCGCGTCAGCTCGGCCTTAAGACCGCCGACAAAGAGGACAGCCAGGAGATCTGCTTCGTCCCAGGGAACGACTACAAGGCGTTCCTGAAAACGCACATGGGCGAGAAGGAGTTTCACCCCGGTCGCATTCGTGACAAGTCCGGCGCAGACCTCGGCCCCCATGAGGGCATCGAGCTTTTCACCATCGGGCAACGCAAAGGGCTGCCCGGCGGCTCGGCGACGCCGCGCTACGTGGTGGATATCGATCCGGCAACTTCGACCGTTTTCGTCGGCGAGGCGGAGGATCTTTGGTGCGACGAGTTCACCATGACGCACACGACATGGCATCGCGACTCGAACGAGCCCTTCGATGCGCTGGTGAAGATCCGCTACAGCCATCCCGGCGCGGAGGCGACGGTATACCCGCAGGCCAACGATGAAGCGCGGGTGAAGCTTCGTGTGCCGCAACGGGCAGTCACGCCGGGCCAGGCAGCGGTCTGCTTTGAGGGGGATGAGGTGCTGGGCGGCGGGTGGATCGCGCGTCAGCAGGCGGTGGACTTGCGCAAGCGAGTGCCTGTGCCGGCAGGAGCGGAAAGTGCGATCGAAGAGCCCGCCCTCGAAGGCGGTTGCGGCGCAAAACGCTAACTTTCGTCTCGCCCGCGCGCAAATCATCGGAACGATGGCGCCATGGCGAATGACGTCGTTCTTTTGCTAAGCACGTTTCCGGACGCTGAACTCGCGCGGAAAGTAACACGCGCGCTGGTGGAGGAAAACCTGGTCGCATGCGGGAACATCCTGCCCGGCATTGAATCGATCTATCGGTGGGAGGGCAAAGTCGAAACCGCGTCCGAGGTGATGGTGATTTTCAAGACAACGGAGTGGAACATCTTATCCGCCATGGGCCGGATCCGAGCGATGCATCCTTACGATGTGCCGGAGATTCTCTGCGTGGGAGTAAAGGAAGGATGGCCGGATTACCTGGAGTGGGTGCAGGAGAGCACGGCTGCATCGGGAGAGACCAGTAGCCAGAACTCAGACGGCGGAACTCAGCCGGTAGAGAGTTAGACGAACTCGCCAAAGCGCCAAAGCCCCGAATGCGCGCGACTCATCAGCGCCTCAATCCGAAATCACTATTGGGAACGCCGATAGGACTCAAAAGTCAGAGCCAAGCGCCGACCATCACTGCCGCAGGCCTCGCTTCAACAATTGCGACACTTCGTCCGGGTCGGGCAATTGTGTTTCCGCTCCGGGATGAAAGTAGATTTCCACGGAACCGCGGGAGGTCCACTCGATTGCCGTCAGGAAGTCCGCGCGCGACATGCGTCCCGTGTTCCGCAAGCCAAAGACCACATCGGAATAATGGATGCCAGCGGCTTCCAGTCGGGGCGCTGCCAGTTTGCTCAGCCTCTGAAAAATCCACGGCAGAAACGCAGGCGCGCCGGGTTCCCTTACAAGGCGCGTCGCGCTAAATCCGTAGCGTTCTGCCAGCGGCAAGGCGACCGCCATCACCGAGGGATGCAGATGCAAGTGCGTGTGCCCGTCCCAATAGGTCGGAGCCAGACCGAGTTCGCCAAAGCGCTGGAATTGCGCGCGGACTTCCTTGCGCATCCGTTCACGCGCCGCGGGCCAAAATGCGTACCGCAGACCGGCGCTCGCCGGCGTTGTGGGAAGCGCGGACCCGTCGCTGTTGCGTCCATCGCACAGCGTGAGATGGAGGCCGATTCGCAGGGATGGGACTTCTTTCGCGAGCGCCACGGCGGCTTCGGCCGCCGGCTCGTTCACCATCAGGCTCGCTTGCGTGAGCACCCCGGCCCGCGCCCAGCGCATGATCGCCGCATTTACCTCGGCAGATTTGCCGAAGTCATCGGCCGTGAGCAGGATTTGCGCTGCACTCACGAGATGACGGAATCACGCGAAAAACCAGCCGTACACCATCCGCGCCAGGGGCAGGTTAATCTTCGCGTAAAGATGCGGGAAAAACTGGAAGATCACCACGATGCTGACCAGGAACATCCAAGGTTGGCGGATCAGTTGTTGATAGCTGTCGGCCGCTCGGTCGTTCAGAAAAAAGAGCGGAACGTTGCTCCCGTCGAGTGGAGGGATGGGCATGAGGTTCAAGATCGCGAGAAAGACGTTCAGAGTGAACATCAAGCTCAAGACATAGCCCACGTATTCCCACGCAGTGCCCTTCGGACCCACGACGAATTCGTGCCAGTAAGGGATTCCTTTTTGGAAGATCCCGTTCTTCGCGCCGATGAACATTCCAACGGCCGCCGCCAGCGCGATGAGGATGTTTGCGGCGGGCCCCGCCACCGCGACCATCGCTGACTTCTTTGGATACTGAGCGACCCACATGGGGTCGAGCGGGGCGCTCGCCCAGCCAAGCAATCCTCTGCCCGTGAAGAGCATGAACAATGGCATGAACACCATGCCGATGGGCTCGCGCTTGATATGAGGGATGGGATCGAGCGTCACCTGGCCGCCGAGATAGGCGGTGTCGTCTCCCAGTTTATGAGCCACCCACGCGTGCGCCGCCTCATGGCAAACGGTGGAATAGAGAAAGACGATGTATGCTGTGAGAAGGATTGCCGGATCCATCGGGCGCGCGCCTCTTAGCGCGCGGTTCGGCGAGTAGCAATGTCCGCGGGAGAGCCATGAAGCAAAGCGACAGACATCGGCCTCACGCCCACTCCTTCGGAGAGCGCCCTTGACTTGCCTGCCTCGCTTCCTAGCCTCCCCCGTTTCCGACGCTGTGAAACGCTTTTTTGTTTTTGTCGCCACCATCCTGATGCTCACGCCCTTGCGCGCGGCGGAACCTCAAGTCCTTGATGGCGTGGCCGCGGTGGTAAACGGAGATGTGATCACTTTCTCCCAAGTGCGCGAACTGACGACGCCTTTGGAAAAGGCCGCGCACACGAACCTAACCGGCGCCGCCTTGAGTGAGCGCGTTGTTGAAGTGCGGACTCGGGCGGTAAACGACCTGATCGACCGGCAATTGATCATCCAGGAGTTTCGGAAAATCAAAGGCGCGAGCATCCCGGCGCACGTGGTCGAGGACCGTATCACCGCGCTCATTCGGGAAGAGTTTGGCGGCGATCGCGCGGCATTTCTGAAGACGATTGCGGCCCAAGGCTACACCCTGGACCGACTGCGCAAGATCGAGGAGGAGAAGGTGATCGTGCAGGCCATGCGCTCCCGCGAGGTGAAGAATGACCCGATGATCCCTGAATCGAAGATTCAGGCTTTCT
>CBHXZU010000718.1:0-3505 GCA_966125105.1 uncultured Prosthecobacter sp. | reverse complement strand
CGCAAAAGTGCCGCACACGTTCGTGACGCTCCACGTAGGGGTCGGAACGTTCCGCCCCGTGCAGGTGGATGATCTCACGCAGCACCGGATGCATTCGGAAAAATATTCGATCAGCGCCGAAACCGCCGCCGCCATAAACGCAGCAAAACGCGTCGTTGCCGTCGGCACCACTACCGCGCGCGTCCTCGAATCCATCGGCCGCCCCCTGATCGAGCGCTCCGGCGCGACCAACATCTTCATCCACCCGCCATATCAGCCCAAAGTCGTCGACGTCCTCCTCACCAACTTCCACCTCCCCAAGAGCACGCTCCTCATGCTCGTCAGCGCATTCGCCGGACGCGAGTTCGTCCTGAAGGCCTACGAAGAAGCCATCTGCGAACAATACCGCTTCTACAGCTACGGCGACTGCATGCTGATCGTGTAGGCCCAGCCCAGTTTACCGGCCTCGCTCCCCCTTTCACTCGTCAGGCACACGCAATGTGGCACAGCCTGCCAGGCTGTGATCCCCCGAGAACAAACTGCCACCACTTCCGAGGAAAAAAGTCGGACATCCAACGAAGCGGCGAGGAACGAGCCCAACGTTATTCGACGCGACGCGGTGATGGACCGACTGATTGCACTCCAAAGAATCGGTCAACGACCCCGAGCCACTCGCAGACGGTGGGTTATGCAGAGTTGCTCGGTTTCGCTTGCCCGGCGCTAGCAAGATCGAGTTCCGACATTAAGACGGCCCAGCGGATGCGACGAGGTCCTTCACTCCGTAGCTCGTTCCTCGCTACTCCGTTCAGATGACCGTCTTTTCCCCACTTGCGGCTCCCCCTCATCCCGGAATCATCCCAGGCCACACCCGCGCCTGGAGCCACACAAGAATCCCCACCAGGACCGCCAGCGCGAGGCTGTGCCAAAACACAGCCTTCAAGATCGTTCCGGCATCCGGCGCCTCGGGACCACCACCCGTCGCCGTCTGCGCCACCACGATGCTCTGCGCATCAATCATTTTCCCCATCACCCCACCCGAACTATTCGCCGCGCAGGTGAGAATGGGAGAAATCCCAGTCTGCTCCGCCGTGACTTTTTGCAAATTGCCAAAGAGCACATTCGACGAAGTGTCACTGCCCGTGAGCGCCACTCCGAGCCACCCGAGCAATGGAGAAAAGAACGGAAACCATGGGCCAGTCGCCGCGAATGCCAGCCCCATCGTCGTATCCGTCCCGCCATATCGCGTGACATAACCAAGCGCGAGCATCAGCGCGATCGTGAGCAGGGAGATCCGCACACGCACAAGCGTCTCCCAATAAGTCCTCCCGATATCGCGCAGGCGAACACCGAGGAGCAACCCGGAGAGAACGCCAGCGATCAAGAGGGCAGTGCCAGTCGCCGCGAGGAACTGAAAGTCAAAGACCCCCTTCTCAAACTCAGGTTTGGGCGCCACTGGAGGCATCTTTTGAATGCCCTCGAAAATATACGGCACCTTCACCGACCAGTTTGCCGCAGCTTTGAGCCAGGCCTCAATCGGCTGCACCTTCCAAAGCGCGACAAAGACCGCCAGCAGGATCCACGGGATCCAAGGACGAATGCCCGCGCGTTCTGTCGGTGCCGGTGAGACTGAAGAAGTGGCGGCGATAACCTCAGCAGCTCCACTCGCCGGCGTTTCCTGCTCGGGCTTCCACCATTGCAGGAGCACGACAAGACAGAGAATCGAAACCACTGCCGCGACGATGTCGACCAGCCATGGCCCGTGGTAATTGCTGACCGCAAATTGCGCGATGCCGAACCCCGCGCCGCTCACGAGGCACGCTGGCCAGACCTGCAGCATTCGACGCCACCCCACTTGCGCTGCGACGAGCCAAAAAGGAACAATGAGCGAGAAGAACGGCAGCTGGCGGCCGACCATAGCGCTCAATTGATCGAGCGGCAGGTCCGTGACCTTGTTCAGCGTGGTGAGCGGAATGCCGACGCTGCCAAACGCGACTGGCGCGGTGTTCCCGATGAGCGCGAGCTTCGCCGCTTCGAGCGGTTTGAAGCCGAGACCAATCAGCATAGCGCCGCTGATCGCGACCGGCGCGCCGAAGCCCGCGCATCCTTCGATGAAGGCGCCGAAACTGAAGGCGATGAGCAGCGCCTGGATGCGGCGGTCGCTGCTCAGTCCGGCGATCTGCTTCTTGAGCTGCTCAAATGTGCCGGTCTTCACCGAGAGCTGATAGATGAAGACTGCGTTCAGAACGATCCAGCCGATGGGAAAGAGACCAAACGCCGCGCCGTAGCCGGCAGCGGCTGCCGCAAGTTTCATCGGCATGCCGAAAACGAATACGGCGGACCCGATCGCCGAAATCAGCCCGACCAGCGCAGCAAGGTGCGCGCGGACGTGCCAGAATGCGAGGAGCGCAAGCAGCAGTACGATCGGAATGCTCGCGACAAGGGCTGAGCCCAGGAGAGAATCCAAGGGGTTGTAGTTCTGAGGCCAGGGCATCTCCGACCATCCAACGTTCCGAGGCCAACGTTCAACTCGGAAACCGGCCCATCAGCGCATGAATGCGCCGCTTACCGCTCAAGCGAGCAGGAGTGACATGCGAATCCCGCGCCGAACGAGGTCAGCCACAGCTTGTCCGGCGTGCTCCCGTTCCGGGCCAACGCCTTTTCCAGCGCGATCAGCACCGATGGGCTGCTGAGGTTCCCACACTGCCGCAACACCTCCGCGGCCTCCGCCAGTTCATGGCCGGGCAGCCGTTCGCGAATCGCCGCGATCACATCGCGCCCTCCGGCGTGGCTCACGATGTGGGGCACATGCCCATTCGCCCGCGGAAAAAGCTGCGCGACCGCATCCGCCGCGACCTCCGGAACCGAGCGATGCAATTGGTTCCGCAATTGCCCCTCCGCATTCACAAACCGGATCTTCTCCCGCTCCTCTGGTCGATGGATCGACTGAAAGTCGGAGAACTTCCATCCCGCCCCCTTCGAATCGAGGATCGCGGCGCTGGCGCCGTCGCCAAAGAGGCACAGGCTGATCAAGACGCCGGGATCATTATCCACGTAGAACGCCGCCGAGCACACCTCCACCGCAATCACCGCGGCGCGATGCCCGGGGTTTGCCGCGAGATAATGCGTCGCCGCCCGCAGTGTCGGAATTGCCGCGCCACAACCCGCGCCCGTGATATCGAGCATATACGTTTCCGGACGCAGTCCCATCATCTCGGCCACGTAGCTGCTCAGACCCGGGCAAAGGTATCCCGTGCACGTGCAGACGAACAATGCGTCCACGTCGGCGACGTTTGCCTTCTCCAACGCGCCGCGGAGCGCCCGAGTCGCCAACCGCGGAGCCTCCCGCTCGAAATCCCGGTTGAGCTGCTCCGCGCTTCGACCGAGCAGATTGTCCAATCCCCCCGTGCAAAAATGCCGTGTCTAAATCCCGCTATCGCCGGTGAAGACGCGCCCCAGTTTGTCCATCGACCGGCGCCGAAGCGACCGCGCATACGGCGAGTCCTTCATTGCATTCCAGCAGTCGAGT
>CBHXZU010000717.1:0-3522 GCA_966125105.1 uncultured Prosthecobacter sp. | reverse complement strand
CCGTGTTGTTAGCGCTGGTTAGAGCACTGGCTTCGAGCCCTGCGCGGGTGTCGAAGTAATTCACGTAATTGGCGTAAGTATTACTGGCGGTGCTAAAGTTTGCATTCGCTCCGCCGTCGTCGCCCCCAT
Organism: uncultured Prosthecobacter sp.; assembly: GCA_966125105.1. Taxonomy (GTDB): domain Bacteria; phylum Verrucomicrobiota; class Verrucomicrobiia; order Chthoniobacterales; family Chthoniobacteraceae; genus SXWH01. The sequence goes on along the minus strand of CBHXZU010000717.1, from coordinate 3,393 downwards.
AGAAGAAACCATTGAGGCCGGTTGGGATGCCGGGGAGGAAGACCCCGTTGAGCGGAAGTTTTTCGCCGAGGCGGAGAGTGCCGTTATTGGTAATCGTGATCGCTGTTCAGGCGGCCCCTGAAGGGCCGAAACTACCCGCTCGACCTTCGATGGTGCCCGAGCCGGAAATGACCAGCCCTCCGGCCGGCATCGCGTTCGAACCGAGCGTATTTGAAAGGGCAAGCACACCTCCATTGAGGACCGGGTTGTTCGTAAGGCTGATGGGCCCCAGCACTTCGAATCGGCCAGCATTCATGGTGAGGTTCCGCGCCGTCACCGAAACTCCCGCAGGTGAGCGAAGCGTTCCCGTGCCCGATTTAATGATCCGACTGCTGGCTTGCGAGGCGATGCCGGCGCCTGTGACAAGGCGGCCCGCGGCCACATCAAAAGTAAGGATCGCATTCGGACTCAGCCTGACGATGTTGGCCAATGTGTCCGAATTCGGCGAATTGTGCAGAATCGTGCCCGCTACGGTCGCGGTAATTTCGTTCGCAAACGATGCCGGAGCACTTCCAGTGCTCCCAACACGGAGCACCCCGGCTGCATCCGCGAGTTCAAATTTTGCATTCGGGACCGGCGACGACCCACTCGACGACAGGAGCTCGATTGTCCCAGTTCCGGCGACGAACGTCGTCGAACTTAGGTTCGTGCTGGCATTCCCCGTATCAAGGATCAGCTTGCCTGCGCCATTGCGCCTCACCTTCACCAAGTTGCCGTTATCGGTTTGAGCGCCCAGGGGACGCAGGTCCGTGTTGCCGTCCAGGATCACGTCGGCGCCACCGGACGTCAGCGTTGCCCACTGCGTTTGCCCGACGATGCCGAGAACCTTGTGCGGTGTTCCCGCGCCGTCATTGATAGTCAGGGTAGCGGCATCCGTATTGGTAAAGCGCAGGCTCGTCTCGTTGATCGACACGTTCGCGCCATTGATCGTCAGGGTGCCTGACGTCTGGACATTGAGATCGTCGGTGAGACCAAAGCCGTTCGCGAAACGGAAAAGAGTCGGACCGCCACCTGCAGTCTCCGTCGGCTTGCCTCCATCATACGCGTTGGCGTCAATGCTCCCCGCTTCATCGAAGTAGCTGTAAACAACGCCGGTGGTATTATTCCAATTGGCCGCGCCGTTGTTATTCTGGCCGCTGGGACCGGCGCCGCCGCCGCCATTCGATACGCGATATTCAAATTGCACCCAACTATTGGGCGCAAGCCCGGTGACGGTGAAGGCGTTGGCGGAGTCCCAAGTGGTGTCCGCCAGGCGAACCACGTTATCGATTCTAAACCAGTCGGTGTCGTCGTTCTCTGCGGCGATCGAGATAATCCCGTTGGGTCCGGTAAACATCTCGCCCGTGTATACCCACGTGCGATTGTCTCCCCAACCGGTCGCGCCAAATGCGGTGCTTTGACCCATGCGGAGGCCGAGGCTCACCGCCGCGCCCTGACCGTTATCGGGTCCGTTTAAGGGGTTTGCGGTGGTAGTGTCGTTGTAGGCGTTAATCAGGCCCTCGCGAAGGCCGTCGGAATACAACTGCACCCCCGCGTCGGAATTGATGGTCCGATCAGGACCAATGACAAGATCCGCGGCAAAGGCCGGACCGACTAGAACGACCGGGAGCAAAGCTCCGGTCAGAACCGACCGCCGAGTGGCTGGCCGGGATTTTGGCACGAGTGTACGCGACGCCACTGGGGTGGAGCTGGAGGTGTTCATAGGAGTATTGGGAAGGTGCGCCCTTTTGGGTTACTTGGTCAAGGGACTTTCAACGGATTGAGAAAGTAATTCTGGAAGTTCACTTGACGCCATTCATAACGCCGAAGAGGCGGCGCTTGGTTGCATCCTCATTTAACTCCCTAAACAACCGCGGCAGTGCGCGCGCCTCCGTCACAATTGCAATTTCTGCGCGGCGCCAATTCGCGGCGAAATTGGATTGCCCGTGCAGCGCAGTTGAGAACTGGGAAGCTTTTCACAAGGAGCGCCGGGCGGCGCGAATGCGCAGAGGGCAGCGCCGCGGCCTCGCGCAGCGACGCGCGAAGGTTCGTTAGCAGAGGAAGCCTCCGACGCGGCGGTCGGGCCGGAACGTTTTCTCACATAGAGCGAGCCTGCCGCATTTTGGATCGAGCGGTCCCGGATACGGAGAGCGGCTTTATGGCAACGGCGCAACGGAACCGGCGACGCCTGCAAATGTGCGCAGCAAAAGTTTCCTCCGCGCGCAGCGCATCCCGATCAGAAAGGGGGCGATCCGCCGGTTTCACCCCAATACGCTTGTCGTCCGTTCGCTGCGTCGTCTCGGCGGGACGTTTTTCCCGCTGCCTGACAAAACGCAAACAGCACACCTTGCAGTGTGCTGTTTGAACTAAAAGGGCGGGGGGCCGCGCCGCCGTGATTCGGGAGGCCGGGCGCGGTCGGCCTAGGAGGGATCTACGCCGTCGAGGGAGCGCAGTTCCCCCGGAAGGCTCTCACGGAAAACCCCGTCTCGACGCCGAGGATGATCCCTCGAGACGGTGAAGATGTGCAACACGTCGGGGAGGAGTTGCCGCTGCGGGAACGGGGAGTCAGCGGCGAGATCCAACGAGTGACGGACATATTCTATTTGGGTATACTGGAAACTTCGGCCCCCGTTACACGGAGCCCTGAAAAATTTTATGAGCCCAGAAGTAAGAGGATTCCGGGCGCTCAGCCCCGCACGGTTGATACACCCAAACTAATTATTTTCTCCGCAGCCTCGCAAATAACCGCAAATAATACGTGTAAGTAGCAATTGACTAACGCGTGGCAGGCTCATACGAACGGACGACCGCCTGCTCCGCCCGTACTATGAAACTTCGTTTCGCTTCGGCCCTGGCCCTTGCCGTCTTCGGCACTCTCACTTCTCCGCTCTTCGCGCAGAAATCTCCCACTAAAGCCACGGTCGCTTCGGCCAAGGCTGCTGCCGGCTCGCAAGGCTGGTTTAATTGGCGTGGTCCCACTCAAGACGGCACGTCGCCCGAAACCGGTCTTCCCGACAAGGTCGACGCAAAGGCGCCGCTGTGGGTGGTGGATTTTCCGGGCCAGAGCGCCCCGGTGATTGCGAATGGGAAGCTCTATATCAACGGTTACCTCGGGGATGGCCCGGATCTGCAGGAAGGCACGGCCTGTTTCGATGCGGAGACGGGCAAGCTCCTGTGGAAACACATGGAGAATGATTTCCTCAGCGACACCATTTACCTGCGCTACGCCACGTCATCTCCGACGATCGACCAGGAGACCGGCAACATTTACGCGCAGGCCACGCATGGGCTCCTCAGCTGCTTCTCGCCCGATGGCAAACTGCTGTGGCAGCACTCGCTCATGGAGGAGTACGGGCGCTTAACCTTCCCCAATGC
>CBHXZU010000716.1:0-3525 GCA_966125105.1 uncultured Prosthecobacter sp. | reverse complement strand
CTCGTGGCCACCCCTTCAGGGCTGATGTCATTAGGTCTACTTCCCGGGGTTTCACCCTGGGCTATCTCATTCCGTTCCTTCGGAACTCACATCAGCCACGCTTCAGCGAACCGAAAGCTCGCCGTATACGGAAACTTTTTTGGCACATGCTCTAAATACGAAAAGGAACCGCGACGGCGACGTCTGAGTTTGGTCTTCAGTATTTAGTTTTTAGTGTTTGGCTACAACCATGCCGCGCCTCTTCATCGGCTTGGAGCTCCCCTCTTCCTGCAAAGCGATCTTGGCGGAACTTGACCCCGATCTACGCGACCTCCGGTGGCTGCCTCCAGCGCAACAACACCTCACCTTGAGCTTTCTCGGCGAAGTGCCGCTGGATCACGTTGAACGCTTGGAAGAGTGCCTGCGGGAAGTGCATGTGCCCCCGTTCTTCCTGCCGCTGCAGGGCGTCGGATTCTTCGGCGCGAGAGGCCGCGTCTCCGTGGTGTGGGTCGGCGTGGGGCGCGGGCATCCGCACCTTTTCGCCCTCCACCACCACGTGCAGGACGCAGTGCTCCGCGCAGGACTCGAAGCGGACCTGAAGCCGTTCCACCCGCATGTCACGGTGGGCCGCTCCCGCAATCTCTCCAGCCAGGCACTGCAGCCCTTTCTCAAGAAGCATCGCGACGAGGAATTCGGACTCTTCGAGGTGAAGGAGTTCGTGCTGTTCTCGAGCCTGCTCGCCCCGGAAGGTGCGACGCATTTTCCCGAACTGCGGGTGAATCTCTGATTCGATTGCCGCTGCGTGCCGTCACTGTTTTCCACAGTGCGCTTGCACGAAAAAGGCCGCCCCCCGATTACTCGGCCTCTTCTTCCCGTAACCAAGCTCTTAAGCACTTGCGGTGCGACCTGGGTCCACCGGGCAGCGGCAAACCATGCAGGCGTGTCTGTCCGATGGATTCTGCGAAGGCGACGACTCCCCCGCAGTTCTTCGGTCGGCCGATCACACTTTGATCTGCACGCCTAGCTCCACGACTGATCCTGCGGGCAGCTTGAAGAACGAGGTGGCATCGCGCGCCTGCCGGGACATCCACGCGAATAGATTCCGGCGCCAATCGGTGGCGCTCCCAGCGACGATGGATTCCCGGCCGAGGAAGAAGCTGCTGGCGGCAGGATCGTAGCTGAAGGTTTCGCCGGAGATGCGCTCCAACTCCCGCGGAACATCGGGCTCATCCATGAAGCCGAAGCGGAGCGCAATTCTCCAGAAACCGTGGGCGAGACAATCGATGCTCACTCGGTCCTCCGGCGGGATATGGGGGATGTCTTCGCTGCGGACGTTGAGAATCACCACTCGCTCGTGAAGCACCTTGTTGTGCCGCAGATTATGCAGCAATGCGATCGGAGTGATGCCGGGGTTGCCGGACATGAAAAACGCCGTGCCGGACACGCGGGCAAAGTTTCCGGACTCGATGTCGCGAAGGAAGATCCCCAGCGGCATGGAACTTCCCGCGATGCGTTCCGACAGGCGCGCGCGCCCCTTTCGCCACGTCCACATCAGCGTAAAGACACCTGCCGATACGAGGAGCGGAAACCACCCGCCGTGCAGGATCTTCGCGAAGTTGGAAACGAGGAATGCGAGGTCAATCGTGAGGAATGCGGCGGTGAGAGCGCCGACGGCGACAGCGTTCCAATGCCACTTCCAGCGCGCCACCACGTAGAATAGCACGGTCGTGATGAGCATCGTGCTGGTTATCGAGACGCCATAAGCCGCGGCTAGATTGCTGGAGGATTGAAACCCCAGCACCAAGGCGATGCAGGCGCACATCAAGGTCCAGTTCACCAAGGGGAGATAGACCTGGCCTTTGGCATCCGCGCACGTGTGCAAAATCGTAAGCCGCGGACTGAATCCGAGCTGCACGGCGTGCATGGTGAGCGAAAAAGTTCCCGTGATGAGCGCTTGCGACGCGATGATAGCGGCCGCCGTCGCGAGGGCGATCAAGGGGTAAAGGGCCCAGTCTGGCGCCATCTCGTAGAATGGGCTCGAGGCAGCGCTTGGGTCGCGCAGAAGCAGGGCGCCTTGTCCCAGGTAATTGAGAAGCAGCCCAGGCAATCCGACCGCAAACCAGCCAAGCCGGATCGGGCGAACGCCGAAGTGCCCGATATCCGCATACAAAGCTTCCCCCCCGGTGACGACAAGGAAGACAGCGCCGAGGATGATGAAGCCATGCCATCCGTTGTGCAGGAGAAAACGCGCGCCGTGGATCGGGTTAAGTCCGGCAAGCACGGCTGGCTCTCGCGCGATTTGCATGACGCCGAGCGCAGCAATGACCGCAAACCAGATCAGCATCACCGGACCGAAAAATGCGCCGATCTTCGCTGTGCCGTGCCGTTGCAAAACGAAAATTCCGATCAGAATAACAACCGCCGCCGGCTCGACAAAGCTATGCACCCCCGGCATCGCCAGCTCCAAGCCTTCGATTGCGCCCAGCACGGTGATGGCGGGGGTTATCATCCCATCGGAATAAAGGAACGCCCCGCCGAAGAGGCCGAGAACCGTGAGCGCAACGCCCGGCCGCACCTGCTGCACCAGCGCGGAGAGCGCGAGGATGCCACCTTCGCCGCGGTGATCCGCCCGCAGGATGAAGACCAGATACTTCACCGAGATGACGATGATCAGCGACCAGAAGATCAAGGAAAGAACCCCGAGGATATTCGCGGCGTTCGGAACGATCCCGTGAGGACCGTGAAAACACTCACGCATGGCGTAAAGCGGGCTGGTGCCGATATCGCCAAAAACTACACCGAGCGCGGCCAGCGCAAGAAGGAGGTGGCGGCGCGTGCTGGCGCCCCCTTCTCCAGGACGAGGTTGAGACATGGATCGATCAGAAACGCGCCGGAATGTGCGGCTGGCGCGAAGCGGCCCTTTGAGAGATGAGGAGCGCCCTGAACGATCTGAGCGACCCTTGCATCTCGGTTGATGCTTGCGAGGTTAGCTGTCGGGCTGGAGCTACCGAGTGCTCTCGACGATTTTCCGTCGTTCGCCCCGATCCGGATTTACGGACATTGGGTCCCCCGCTGCCCCGGGCCACGCCGGGACATTCAGCGAATGCAAAGAACTGACGGAACACTAGACCTCCCCAAGGCGGTGTCAATCTCGCTGCCGCGGGTGATCACAGCTCCGCGTGTGGAACGCCCGCGAATTCGCCAGCTTTGCACCCGAGGTCGAGACACCTGCTGCGTCCTGCCACTCCTCCGCGTCATCTACAAACTCCGGGACAGCGGGCGGATGGACTCCCGCAACGCTGATCCTCTGGGAACTCTGGAGCACCCATTGGGAACCGACGCTATCTCACAGGAAAAAGGCCGTCCCCGATCATCCGAGGACGGCCTTTCCTTCCTAATGCAGCTTACGTTCGCGGAAAAGTGGGTAGTCGATGCCTCGCGTCGTTTAGCTCGCGCTCGGCAGGGTGCTACCGCTCCCAGAGTCGCTGCCGCCGCCGCCCGGCGTTTCCACCGGTTGCTCCGCGGGACGACGGCGGAAGACGCGTT
>CBHXZU010000715.1:0-3571 GCA_966125105.1 uncultured Prosthecobacter sp. | reverse complement strand
GAACGAGTGATGAAATCCGGCGGACGTTTGCTGCGAATCCGAGGATCGAGTTGGTCCAGCTACCGGAGAATCTGGGCAATGCCGGCGGAATGCGTGTCGGGATGGAGCGGGCATTCGATGCGGGTGCGGACGCGATCTGGATTTTGGACGATGACGCCTGGCCGGATTCGCGGGCGTTGGAGAAATTGCTCGCCCATTATTCTGCATGGACTGTTTCCAGCAGTTTGGTCGTGGATCCTGAGAAAAAGGACATGGCGTGGGCCTGCGTGCTGGCGCAACCGCCAGGGACAGTAGTGGACACACTGGCTGCCTTGCCCGCGGATGATTACTTCGAGATTCGTGGCGCGTGGCTTGGAGCCCTTATCCCTCGCGCGATCATCGAGGATGTCGGCTTCCCTGATGCACGATTTTTCATTCGGGGCGAAGATGAGGAATACCCGAGTCGCATTGGGAGGCGTGGACATCGCTTCGTGTGCGTCCGTGAGTCGGTGCTTCACCACCCAGCGCCGGGCAGGATCCTGCGCTTCCAGCTGTTCGGGAAGAATATCTTCTACGAACCCGGGTTGCCGCCGTGGAAGGCGTATTACGTGGTCAGAAACCGCGCATATATTCACCGCAAATTCGCGGAGAACCCGGTCGAGGGTTTCGTGAAGGCTTGGGGAAGCGTGCTCTTTTTCCTGCTTATGGCGATTGCCATCGACGATCATAAATGCCGGCGCATCTCGACGTACCTGAAAGCCGGCTGGCGCGCCTTCCGTGGAAGGCTCGGCAACGAATCACGTCCTCGCTAAATAATTTGCGCAGGTGGCAGGCTGGTCTTTGCCGCGCCTGCCGATTGGCCTCTCCACCAGGCGCAGCTTTTCTCAAAGACCTCCTGGTCTCGGGCTGGAAAACACGCCATGTCGAAGTTGGAAATACCCAGTTTCCCGTCGGTTTGAAGGCGCCTGAGGAAGTAGCGATTCACGTCTTTGACGACTTGTCCATCAGTGGTCGACAGAAAGTGATTCCCCGCATCATCCCACAGGATGAAGCCTCCATAGCCAATGCGCTCAAGGTTTGTGGTGAGCGCGTTCGCCATCTGCAGGTCCGCCTCATCCCGCAAGTAGCACTCGAGTAAAATGGTCGGAAGTTGTTGCGCAAGCCACTCCGTTGCTGAGAGCAGGATTTTGAAATCGTGCCCATCAGTGTCCGACTTGATGAAACAGACCTTCTCGGCGGTCAGGGAGCCAAGGGGCACCGTCGGGGTGGGAGCACTGTCGGATATATCCTTCCACTCGGCCGTTCCTCCCCAGTGGAAAAGCTCGCCTTTGAGAGCGGTGCCATCGCCAACCAGAGCGTTGCGCAGCGCGACCCTGCTCTTCAATTTGGCAGCGTTCTTGCGCAGGTACTGGAGAAAGAAGTCGCTTGCTTCGACTAAAATAAGCGGGTTGGAGCAGCTCTCCGCGATAAGGGCAGCCGTGTCCCCCACGTTCGCTCCGATATCGATCATGGTGGCCGCGGGATACTTCTCTGCGACGAATTGCGCAGTAATCCCGACGCAACGATCACGAAGTGGGTTCGCCTGGAGAAGACCGGGCAGCGGATGATGGATTGGGATATCCAAATCAACTCCTCCCACTCGAACGCTCGCGGTTCCTTGGCGATAGAACATCCTGTTCTTCTGCCGAATGCGGAAAGCCCGTGCTTTTTGGAGCAAACCAGCAGGCAAGGTCCGTTCGAGGATTCGTTTCAACTGATGTTTCATCGCAATTTCGCGCCCGGACCGCACTCGTCGCGCATTCCGGCGCGCTGAAGATGCTTTTGTTTGAGGGACGTGTTCACCGTTAATATGCGCGCGGTCATTGAAGTCCAGCATCCGCAGGAAACAGAGGGGTGAACTGATCTCTTTCGCGCAATGCGGGCGATTGACCAATGGCCAGGTTAACCTTCACAATTCGGCCATGTCGGAGCCTATTGAGCCTGTTCCGTCGCCATCACAGCCGCTTGCCTCGCGCGTGCAGCGGGAACCTGGAAAGTCGATCGCTTCGGCGTTTTTCGTTGGACTCCTGCTTTCGGTGTTTCCGGTCGGGCGGATTATCTCATTCGCAGTCGGTCTTGGCCGCACACAGCACAGGCCGTTTATTGTCGTGTTGGGCGGTTTGAATCTCTTGGCAGAAGTCGAACGGCGGCGGAAGTAGCGTCAAGGAGTCTAGGGCGCGCTAATTTCTGCGGCATCCGGCTGACTCTCACCGGGAGTTCCTCGCATTCCTGATCGGCAGCTGCCGTGAGGGGGACGGATACGTCTTTTGGCGCATAGAGCGATCGTGGTGCCGCGGACCGGGTACGCCCGAGGGCGGATTTTCGGTGGGGAAGGGAGGTCGTAAAAGAGGGGCATGAAAACGAACCTGGCTATCGAGTGTTTGGAAGCCCGCATCGCTCCGGCGGCGGTGCTCACATTCACGGACATCGATGGCGATTCGATTGTGGTGAAGACCAGCAAGGGAACGAATGATGACCTTAAACCGCTCATTACAACGGAGGCTATGGGAATGGGTGTCGCGATTCGGGAAATCGATTTGAGCAAAGCTTGGACGATCTTCGATGGAGCCAGTCTTTCCGTGTTAGTTACGAAAAAGGCTGCCACGGGCGATGGATTGGTAAACGTGCGCTACATCGATTCCGCTGCTTACAACGACGGCGGCGACATGAACCTGGGTAGCGTCGTAGTGCAGGGCGATTTGGGTAAAGTCGATGCGGGACGCAATGACGGACGCGCAATCGCTTCGCTCACTTTGAAGTCATATGGCGTGGCAGACGCCGCGATGTATGGGTTCAACCCGAACCCATCGTTTCTTAAGGGCGGTGTCGGCGCAGTTTCCATCGCGGGAGGAATGCAGTCGGTGTCCTTGAACTTCGCGGATGCGGGAACGATCAGCGTCGGCTCCATGCAGATCGCGAGCTTCTTTGGAACCGATGATGTGACGACGGTCCGCATCGGATCCATGCAGACTGCGGCGCTCAAGGCGGGCAGCTTTGGAACGGTGACGGTCGGCGGCATGACGTTGGCCAACAACATTTCGGCCACCGGCAGCATCGGGAGCTTATCGATAAGCGGCCCGGTAAACGAGTTCACGGGCATCGGCGCAGCGAGCGTTGGAAAGTTCCTCGTGAAGGGCTCGTTCGATGGGCTCTTGCAACCGGGAGTGATTACCCGAGCGACAGTCCTTGGCGATTTCACGGGAACCATTCTCGCGACAGGGATTGGGTCCTTGAACATCACTGGGAAAGTCACGGGAAATGCCGAAGAGACCGGCTACGTTTCCGTTTCCGGAAATGTGGGCTCGATTCGTGTGGCCGGCGACGTGCTGGGCGGGTTCGGAAAAGAGATCGGATTTTTCGAAATCGGCGGCAATGCGGGCAGCATTCGGATCGGCGGGTCGTTGAAGGCATTCGGAGCGCTATCCGCTGGGCTCCCGATGGTCGAAATCGATGACAACGGCGCGATCCGGGTCGGCGGCAATCTTGCGAAGCTCCAAATAGGTGGTGACCTTACGGGCACGAGCATTCTCGCGCCTGGCTACTCGAGCGACAC
>CBHXZU010000714.1:0-3573 GCA_966125105.1 uncultured Prosthecobacter sp. | reverse complement strand
AAGCGACCAGTGGGTAAACCGCCGCCGACCTAGCGCGCTTCGAGCGCAGGCGGTGTTGTCGGGACTGGCGCGGGAACCGGGGAAGGTCCGGGAGTAGCCGGCGCAGCCGGCGGGGGAGTCGCGGGTTTTTGCGGGGGCTTTGAGCCCGTTGCCGCCGCGGGTTCGTTGACGCCTTTGAGGTAGCGCAGGAAGCCGCTGTCGGTCGTGAGCACCACGCTAGTCCCTCGGTCAAAGGCGGTCTTGTAGGTATCCATCGAGCGCAGGAACTCGTAGAACTCCCGGGACTGCGGACTTTGATTGTAAGCAGAGGCGTAGATGGCGCTGGCTTCGGCGTCGGCTTTGCCCTCGATCGTTTGCACCTGGCGATATGCTTCCGACTCGATCTGTTTCAGATCGCGCTCGCGTGAGCCGAGGATCTTCGCTGCCTCCCCTTCACCTTCGGCGCGGTAGCGCGAGGCGATCTGCTGCCGCTCACTGACCATGCGCTGGAAAATCTTCATCGCGACGTCCGAACTGTAGGTCACCCGCTTCAGGCGGATGTCGAGCAGCTCGATCCCGTATTCCACGAGCTTCGGTTTGGCGGCATTGAAGATTTCGGATTCCAGTCCGGCGCGCCCGCTCCGCACGGCGGGCAACCCAGTGCTGAGCGCGCCTTCACCGAGATTGGGGTCCACCGCGGGCTTGCGATCCTTTGTGGTGCGAACGGCCTCCACGAGGTCGTGAGATGCAATCGTGTTGCGAGTTTCGCTGCCCAGGATGTCGCTCAGACGGGATTGCGCGCTGCGCTCGTCACGCAGGCGAATGAAGAACTTCTCCACATCCGCGATCCGCCACCGGGCAAAGGTATTCACCGAGATGTAGAGCTTGTCCCGCGTCGGCATCGGCGTGGGTTGGCCGTCCCACTCGAGCACCCGCTTATCGAGGCGGTTCACGGTCTGGATGAACGGGGTTTTGAAACGCAGGCCTGCTTCCGTGATCGGCGGGCCGACCGGTTTGCCAAATTGCGTGATGATCACCTGCTCGGTCTCAGAGACCGTGTAGGCCGAGGCGAAAGCGATCACGAGAACGATCAACGCGACGAAAAGTGCGGTGGCGGCTTTCATTGGCGAGGAAGGGCTTGGGTGTTTCCGATCTGCAGGAGCGGGAGGACCTGCTGCGCTTTGTCATCGAGAATGATCTTCCGCTCGAACTGCGGCATCACGTCACGAATGGTTTCAAGGTAGATGCGCTGGCGCATCACTTCCGGCGCCTTTTGATACTCCGCGAAGAGCGCGTTGAAACGGTCCGCATCGCCGCGCGCTTCATTCACGCGCTTGGTGGCGTAGCCTTGAGCTTCGCTGATCCGCCGTTCCGCTTCGCCCTTCGAGCGCGGCACGATCTTGTTGTATTCGCCGTTGGCCACGTTGATCGCCTGCTGCTTTTCCTGCTGCGCGGCGTTCACTTCGTTGAACGAGGCCTGCACCGGGCGCGGCGGTTGCACGTTTTGCAACTGCACCTGCGTTACCTGCAGGCCCAGGCCGTATTTCTCGCACAGCTTTTGCAATCGCGAGAGCGTCTCCGCTTCGATCTCCACGCGGCCGATGGTGAGAACTTCATCGATGGTGCGATCGCCCACCACTTCGCGCATCACGGTCTCTCCGGCGTCCCGCAGGGTCCACTCGGGTTCGAAAACGTGAAAGAGGAACTGCTTCGCATCGGCGATCCGGTACTGCACGACCCATTCCACCAGGGCCATGTTCAAGTCCCCGGTGACCATGTTGCGCTCCGCTTCGGCGTCGTCGGGAAATTGATTATCGTTCGTGGATTCGCGGGTCTTCGTCGAGAAGCCAAACTCCAGCTTCAATTGCCGCTGCATCGGCACGAGCTGCACATTGTCGATGCCGAGCGGGAGCTTGAAGCGCAGTCCCGGCGTGAGCGTGGCGATGTATTTGCCGAAGCGCGTCTGCACGCCCACCGAGTCCGCCGGCACGGTGATGAACCCGGTGAAGACGATTATGAGCACGAGGATTGCGATCGCTCCGATCCGGAGCCACGGGACCCAGTCAGCGGTGTTTTTTGCCCATTCGGGCAAATCGGCTTCCTTCATAGGTTTCTCCGTATAGCGCCGTTTTGGCATATGTAAGGAATATCCCCGCTTTTCGCGGAGTGGAGGATGCGTGATGCTTGACACTTGCGGACGCGCGCCCGTCATTTCTCCCGCAATGAAGCTCGGCGTGAACATCGACCACATCGCCACCGTTCGGCAGGCGCGTTACGTGGGAAATATTGAGGCCCATAACGCGGAGCCGGACCTGCGGAACGCGGCCTCGCTCTGCGAGCAGGCGGGCGCGAATGGGATCACGATCCACCTGCGCGCAGATCGCCGTCATATCCAGGACCTCGACGTGTATCACCTGCGCAAGCTGATCCGCACGAAGCTGAACCTCGAGATGGGGAACACGCCGGAGATCCTCGAGATCGCGCTGCAGGTGCGTCCGGAGGAGGTCTGCCTGGTGCCGGAAGAACGGCGCGAGGTGACCACTGAGGGCGGACTGAACGTCGCCGGGCAACTCGAGGCATTGCGGCCCACGGTGCGCCGACTACGCGAAGCGGGCATCCGGGTGAGCATGTTCATCGAGCCCTCGCGTGAACAAATCGAGGCGTCCCGCGAGTTGAGCGCCGACATGGTCGAATTGCACACCGGCGCATTTGCAAACGCGCAAGCCGGCCCGCAGATGGAGGAGCTCAATCGTCTTCGCGAGGCGTCGATTTTTGCCCACTCCCTCGGTCTGCAGGTGAACGCCGGCCACGGGATCAACTATGCCAACATCGCGCTGATCCGTGACGTGCCGCATCTCGAGGAATTGAACATCGGGCACAGTATCGTAGCGCGCGCGCTCTTTGTGGGGCTCGATGCCGCGGTTCGCGAAATGATCGCGGCCATGCAGCCATGCGTATCCTAGGGATTGGGGTGGATATCGTGGAGATCTCGCGGCTCGATGCCGCAATCCAGAGGCAGGGGCGCTCTCTGATCAACCGGTGTTTTGTCGCAGGGGAGCAGGCTTATTGCGATCAACAGCACATGCCGGCGCGCGCTTACGCCGCGCGATTCGCTGCAAAGGAAGCAGTGGCGAAAGCGCTGGGCACGGGTTTTGGCGCCCAACTGGAATGGTTGAACGTGGAAGTGCGGCGGAAGGCGTCTGGCGAGCCGTTTATCGTGCTGCACGGCGTGGGCGCGGAGACGGCGAAACGCCTCGGTGTGACGGAGCTGTTTTTGAGCATCAGCCATTCCGATCACTACGCCGTGGCCAACGTCGTCGCAGTAGGGGCGTAGCACGGTGACGTTCCGTAAATCGGCAACGATGTAAGCGCAAGCGCCAGCCGGCGCGCGATGGATTCTCGCGCGCAAATGCATGATCTTTGGCGAATCCTCGAAGCGAGTTCGAAAGTAGGCTCCGAACCGGCGGCTCTAGCGACCGTGGTGACGGCAAAGGGATCCACCTACCGCCGGGCAGGTGCTCGAATGCTCATCACGGCAGCGGGCGAAAAAATCGGCGCGCTCAGCGGTGGCTGCCTGGAGGATGAAATCGTGGA
>CBHXZU010000713.1:0-3587 GCA_966125105.1 uncultured Prosthecobacter sp. | reverse complement strand
TGAGAACCGTTCCTGCCATTGAGTTCACCACTGGCTAATTTCCAAAGGTCCTCCGGGCCATTCACCACAACTTTGTCGCCGGCGAAACCGTTTTGGTGAATGGCTCGGGGTCCTTCTCCTCGTTACACTCGGTCAGGATGACTGGCTTTTCGCATGTGACGCGCAGTCGAAGTCTAGCCCGTTGACGGAAACCTCCCCCGTGCTCACTGCACCGGCGCCATCAATCTCGACGCCCGCGCGGCAAAGCGGAACCACCATGAGCGATTGGCGAAGTCCCCCGCGGTCGCCCTTGCGCTCCGCGCAAAGTCGGCCTCGAACATTTCCTCCACCGCCTTCACCGTTCTCGCTTCGGCGAAGAGCAGCGTGATCTCGAAGTTCAGGCGAAAGCTGCGGTTGTCGAAGTTTGCCGTGCCGACTCCGGCGTGGTCGTCCACGAGGATCGCCTTTTCATGCAGGAATCCCTGCGTGTAGCGCCATGTCTGCACGTCGGCTTTCTCGAGCTCGGGCAGGAAGGTGAACCCGGAAAGATGCACCAGCAGATTGTCCGCGCGGCCGGGCACGAGGATACGCACATCCACTCCGCGCAACGCCGCGAGTTGGAGCGCGGAGATGAATTGCTCATCCGGCACGAAGTACGGGCTCGCGATCCAGATCCGCTTCTTCGCGGTCTTGATCGCGTGCAGGAAGAAGAGCGTGCACGTCTCATAGTAATCCGCCGGGCTCGATGGCAGACAGAAGGCGAGACCGTCTTCGCCGGAAGGCGCGGGCTCGGGTTTCCAGTTTAGCGCAGGATGCGCTCCGGCGGCCCAGTTCCAGTCCTCGAGCCACGAGACCTGCACGCATTGCACCACCGGCCCCTGCACCTTCACGTGCGTGTCGCGCCACGCGCCGACCTTGGGATCTTTTCCAAGGTATTCGTCGCCGACGTTGTGCCCGCCGACGAATGCCGCGCGGCCATCTACGATCACGATCTTCCGATGATTGCGGAAGTTGAGCTGGAAGCGATTGGAGTCGCCCTTGCGGGTATTGAAATCCCTCACCTCGACACCTGCCGCTCGGAGATCCTGCAGATACCGCTTCGGCAAATCGTGGCTGCCGATTTCATCGTAGAGCAGGTAGCAGCGCGTGCCGGCCTTTGCTTTTGCGATTAGCGCATCTTTCAACCGGCGCCCGAGCCCGTCGTCGTGAATGATGTAGAACTGCACGAGCACGTATTCGCGCGCCTGCTCGATGCTTTCGAAGATGGCGCGAAAGGTCGCTTCGCCATCGATCAGCAGTTCGGTGTGATTGCCGCGCGTCGCGGGCATTTTGGCGAGCTTCTCGAGCAACGTCGCGCTGGGTGGCATCGATTGATCGGTGGGCCGCAGGGCGAGGAGATCCCGCGCGAGTTGCCGCCCCGCTTCGCTCATCTCCGCCTCGGTCTGGCGACGCAGGACGACGTAGCCCTCGAAGTTCGAGCGTCCGAACACCCAGTAGGCGGGCACCGCCACGTACGGGAAAGTATTCAGCGAGACTGCCCATGCGATGGCTCCCTGCGCCGTGCGGACACTGAGGATCGCATGGATCGAAGTGAGCGCGCCGAGAAGGTGGAAGCTGAGGATGAAAAGCACGGCGCGAATGATTTTGCGTTTTCTCAGCCACAACAGCGGAGCAGTAGCTCGAGGGAACCTGGCAGCGAGCCGGTCGAGTCGGGCGGTAGCCATGAGGGACGTTAGCAGGCGTGAGGTCGATCAGGAAAGCGCCGGGGCGCGAAAAGCGGCTGCTGCCGATGGCATTGCGCGCGCTTGCTCTCGAAACGAGGGCGCGGCCGCGGGCCGCTAACCCGTTTGGATTGCAAACGAGCCAGCTGACATTGGCATCGTCGTCGTTGGATTTGCCGGCGAGCGAGGTGCCGCGGGCGGCGGGTTCTTTCTGGATTCAAACGAGCGCGTGGCCGCGGGCACCGGGTTCGTTTGCAATCGAAACGGACTAGCTGCCGCGGGAAAGCGGGACGTTTGTTTGGGCGAAGAGGGCTGCGTCCGCGGCACGCGGTTTATTCGCAACACTGGCGACACGGCTCTCGCAAAAACGAGCGCTCTTTTCCTGCATGCCGACCCCGCGATTAGCTGAATCATTTTCGAAGATCGCGATTTTTTGCGCCCCGCAGGTTGCTTCGGATCAATGCTTTGTGTGTCAAAGGGCTGTTTACATCCCCCAGCAGCCTCTTCCGTTGTTTTGAGCGATCCCCGAAAGTGCGCCGCATTCCTTCGGAGCGGTTCCTTCGCTCCGGCAAAACACCACCAAACCATTCACATTATGAGCCGCATTCCGAAAACCTACCCAGCCACCCTCGCCCAAGCCGTGTGCGCAATCGAAGGCGCGAGACGCCATGGCGAGGTCCTCGGTCTCGCCCATAGCACCTTCGACGTGCTGTCCGCTGCCTACCGCGACCTGGCGGGACCGGCGGAATCGGGTCTCAGCAAAAGTGGCGCGCTAAACTCGGAACGGGGAGCGCTCTGCGCCGTCCGGCAGAATCGCCGCGCGGCCATGGCGGCAGGCCGGAAGTTCTGCGCTGACGCGGTGGACATGCTGAAACCGCTTCTCGGCCGACGCTGGAATCCGCGCTGGGCGGTCGTGGGACTTGGGCAAAACTCTCTGGCCATTCCGCACAATCCTCACGCGTTGCTCGATCAGCTGTGCATGTATTTTTTGACCAATCCTGAACGTGAGATCCCGGAGCGCGGGATTACAGCCGCAGCCGCCCAGGCGAAAGCGGTCGCTCTCGAGGAAGCAACGCATTTGCGCAACGTTGGAGTGAGCCGCCGCCAGGGAGCGAGGGCGCGGAGGGACGAAGCGTATCGGCGGTTGCGCAAGAAACTCATCACCTTGCGACACGAGTTGATGGAGTTGCTCACGGACGACGATCCTCGCTGGCTGGAGTTTGGCTTTGACCGCCCCGACAATCGCTTGCGCCCGGAAAAAGTAACCGAAGTGAAAGCAGAGACGTGGGGACCTGGCGCGGTCTCTGTGAAATGGGAGCCTTCACCACGCGCGACGAATTACCGCGTGCGCTGGCGAATGGCGGGCACGAGCGATGAACCGGTGGAAGTCGGTCTCTTTGCGGATTGTGCCGCAACTTTATGGGAAGTTCCCAGCGGAGCGACGATCGCCATCCAGGTAACCGCGAGAAATGAGAGCGGTGAAACGCCGCCCACGGAGATCATCGCGCAGGTGATGTAGGGAGTCTATGGTTGCGATTAGCGGAAACGCGGCGAAGTGAATCGGCCGAGCGTTTTGAAATCCCAGCAAGCACGCTTGCGCCGTAGCACGGCTCGCCAGAGCTGTCCGGGTGAGCCATCCACGAGCGATACCGCGCTCAGCAGTCGCCCTGATCGTTGATCCCGCAAAATGGTCTACTCTGAATGGACAGCCGGTAGTGGATGGCACGTGGGTACCGCTCTGGCGAGCCGTGCTACGGCGCGAGCGTGCTGGCGAGGTCGCGGTGCAGTTCAACTTTTAAAGCGCTGCAGACGCCACGTTCCATCACGCGAGGGTGCCACTCTACCACTGATTGCCGATAGCCCTACTTCGCCTTGGCCAATGGCGGC
>CBHXZU010000712.1:0-3596 GCA_966125105.1 uncultured Prosthecobacter sp. | reverse complement strand
CCTTTAAAGAGCATGTGCTCGAGAAAGTGCGACATGCCACTTTCATCGGCTTTTTCGTGACGACCGCCGACTCCGGCCCACACGCCGACGCTCACGCTGCGCATGTGCGGCATGCAGACTGAGGCAACTCGCGCTCCGTTCGGGAGACGAGTCACTTCGTAATGGAAGTCGGTCATGAGAGCTGGGCTTCCGGGCAAAATTGGCCCGCGAAGATGCGTATGTTTGTTGAAAGCGCAAGAACAGCTACTCACAGAGTGGGTCACTTCTTATACCTAAAGCAATCCACGCGCCCGTAGGGTCTTATTGATAAAAATCGTTCATCTGCGTTGGCCGCAGCGTTTCTGGGAATCCGGGTGTCGCCGCGAGATCGTTCCATTCCCTTGTCTTCGATTGTCCCTTACGAATCCGGTGGACGCGGGGGAAACAACCGTGATTTGCCGGCAAACGTGTTGCGTTTGAAATGAAAACAATCCGTAGAGCCCTCAAAGGGGGCTCACTCGTGATGGAATCATTCTGTTATGGCTTCGATTCGGTCTCATCCGTGACTGCCCCATTTTGATTCGCGGCCTCATCGGTCTCATTTGCGAGATAAAAGAATGCTACCGTCAAAAATGCGGCGCTTTCAGTGCCTCCACAAAATGCGGAGCGTCGAAACGCGTCTCATTCGCCGGAAAAAATCCTGATTTGGGTTTAAATCGATCGCGATTGGAGCCTCAAATTCAGTTTATGCACTTGGGGCTCGGAAGAACGGTGCCTACGGGGCTGGGACTGCGCGGTAGAAGGCTTTCGATGCCGGAGGAGCCGGATCGAGCACCGGAATAAGGCCGTCATCACCCACCGTGCCGGTGGCGATCACTTCCCACGATGCGGGATTCGAGAGGTTCGTCGTGCGTTCGATCACGTAGTTCTGACCTGGGGTTCCGGCAAAGAGCGTTTCGACTTTGCCGTCCGGGCGCGTGGCGATCTTGGCATCGAGTTTCGGGTCCCCAAGCAGGCCTGTCACAGTAACCTGCACGTTTCCATTGATCGTGCCGCCGCGGCCATCGTTTAGGGCGATGGTGAAGCTGTCCCCTCCAACGAATCCATTCGGCGGCGTGTAGGTTAGCGAACTTGCGCCCGTGGTGATACCGCCATTCGCCGTGCTGGCGGCGGAGGCGCCGGTGATGCTCAGCGTATCCAGGTCGGGATCGCCGGCCTTTGCCAAGAGTGCCGAGTATTGCACGGTGGAGGGCGTATTCAGCCGCGCCGTGAATCGGTAGCCCGCAAAGGTCGGCAACGCATTCACCGAGAGAGTCGCGGCCAGGCTGGTCGTGCTCATTCCGCCGGCTGTGGTGACGACCACATCGTAGTCACCGGCGGTTCCGGCATTCACCGGCGAAACGTCGAGCCACTGATTCGTGGCCCCGGCGATCGGCTGTCCATTCCGGCGCCATTGGTAGGTGAGGGCGGAAGGTCCGGTCGCGCCGACCGAGAAGCTCGTGGACGAGCCGGCATTGGCGATGCGTGAGGTCGGGTGCTGGTAAATCTGCGGAGCCGCGCCAAACGGAACAAACGGTGCCGGACGCGCGAGCACGTAGAGGTTGCGTGAGGTGTAGGAGCCGGCATTGGCCGCAAACGTCCAGTCCAGTTGGGGTCCGGTAGTCGTTGCCGATGGAGTCGGATGATTGCCGATTCCCATTTCCGTAGTGCCGCCGTTCGAGCCCCAATTGTTCAGCGCAAACACCACCTGCGAGGAGCCGTAATTGTGCACCTGCATTGACCCGTGGCCGCCGGCACTCATCGTATCGCCAAAGTCGAAGATCGCAGAACTCCCATTTGGAACGTTCAACGCATTGGGGGCGCCATAGTTCCCTCCCCAGAATTCGATATTCCCCGTCGCAATGCCAGTTCCGGTCACGATCCCGGGAACGTTCGACGACACGTTCATGTTCGTCACGTTTTGCTGGAATGCGGTCGGGCTCGACGTAAGCGTTGGCACACCGATCTTGCTGAGCGAACTCGTGAACGGGTCGAAGGAGGTGTAGACCCAGTTGCCGCTCAACTCGAAGAGGTAGGCCACGCGATCAAAGCCCTGTTCTCCGTAAAGCGCCTCGTTGATTGAGTAGGGAACCTGGTTCACATTCCACAACGGGTTCGCTGTGGGGATCGCGAGCTGGTAGATGAGTTTGTAGTTCGCCGCTTCGGCCACGTTGCCGAGGATCGCGGGAGGCGTATAGGCGGTGAACTGAACGGAAGCGCCCGCTGCAATCAGGTTGCCGTTGCTGGAGCGATCGCGAACTCCGGTCACGGTCACGGTGTAGGTCGTGCCGGCGGTTTGCGCGCTCGTGGTGAGGGCGATGGAGCGGTTCCCGGGCAATAAGGTCGCGCTATTAACCGTCAGCCCACCGCTGATCGAGAAGTTCGCCGCCACTGGTGAGCTATCCGCAACCGGCTCGCTGAAATTCACCACGACCCGATTCAGCGTGGTCGATGGAACGGTGCCCGTAATCGTCGGCGGCACAGTGTCGACCGACCCAGGCAGCACAAAGACGTGCAACGTGCGCTTCAGATTAAATGACGTCGCGTTGTTGGTGAGGGTGTAGTCGGGTGCTTGACCGGCGGTCGGATTATTGCCGATTCCCATGGCGAGGATGTTGGCGGTGTTGTTCGCCGTTCCCCAGTTGTTGATCGCGAAGAGTGTTTGCCCCGCACCGTAATTATGGACCTGCATGGACCCGTGGCTGCCTGTCGTAGAGCGGGTGTCGTTAAAGTCATACGCCGATGTGTTGCCTGGGTTGCCCGGCAGAATGCCCGCAGTTACGGCCTGGGTGTAGTTCGTTGGCCAGAACTCGATATTGCCGGTGGTGATTCCCGTGCCCTCAGTCACGCCAGCGACGTTGGAGCGGACATTCAAGTTCCCGACTACCTGCTGAAAGACCGCCCCTGATGCCGGTGTCGGAACGCCAATCCTCGAGGCCAAAGTGGTGAATGCGTCCATCGAAGTCCACACGTACGAAGGCGCCGCATCGCCGATTTTCTGCAACTCCAGGTAATACGCGACGCGGCTGAATGCACCGATATCTGCGCTATTGTTGACGGTGTAAGGCGTGAAGCCTGTGCCGCTCACGAGGTTGCCCGCGGTCGGGAGGTCGAGGGAGTAAACGAGTTGGTAGTTCGCTGCTTCCGGAACGTTCGTGACGACGGCCGCAGGAGCGGTCGTGCCGGGCAAGGCAAGCACGTGCAGGACACGACGCGTGTAATTCGCTGCGTTGTTGGTGAACGTCCAATCTTTCTGTCCACCACCGCTGTTGGCAGAGGCGTTGGGGTTGTTGCCGATGCCAACCTCGAGCGGAACGCCATCCGTGCCGAAATGGTTTAGGGCGAAGATGGTTTGCCCAGCGTCGGTGTTGTGGATCTGCATGCTGCCATAGCCGGCGCCCGTGCCCGCGCCGCTGTCGCCGAAGTCGAAGATGGCGTCACTCGCGCTTGCTGGGCTCGCGGCCGCTTTCACCTGGTTGTAGTTGCTGGGCCAAAACACGATGTTGCCGTTGGCAACCGCGCCGGTGGTCAGGCCGGCAACGTTGGAAATCACTTCGAGATTGGTCAGGCCTGTCGGG
>CBHXZU010000711.1:0-3596 GCA_966125105.1 uncultured Prosthecobacter sp. | reverse complement strand
TTCTCGATCGCCGCCTCAAACTGCTCGCGCGACACCCCGGAGCAAAACCCGACGTGCAACGCTGCGCCCGGCTCAGCGTCGAGGACGTGCCACATCTCCGTTTTCGGCTCGCCCCCGAGTTCGGTCGCGACTGCCGCGGGCGGATGCACCTGCACGCTCAAGGTGTCCCGCGCATCGAGCAACTTCGCGAGCATGGGAAATCGCGGCGCGTCCGCCACATTCCCGAACACCTCCGCGCGACGGCACATCCACAGCTCGTGCAAGGTCGTGCCCGCGTGCGGACCCGAGTCGACGATGCTCTGCGCGTCCGCGCGGTCCACCAGCTCCCAGCTCTCGCCGGTGAGCGATTCGGGAGGCAGCACGCGCTGCAACAAATCCGCCAGGCGACGACCACCCCAGATCCGCTCCATGTAAATCGGGCGGAAGGTAAGCGGGGAGTCGAAAGCCATCCGGCTTAGTTAGTCTTCGCCGCTTTTACCTCAAGCTTTCGATAGAGAGTGGCCATGCTGATCCCCAGCATCTTCGCGGCCTTCTCGCGGTTGCCGCCGTTTTGCTTGATCGTCTCGTCGATGAACCGGCGTTCCTGGTCGCGGATGAAGTCGTCGAGCTTTTTGCCGATTGGCATCGCGCCTCCGGAAACTTCGAGCGGCCCCGCGGTCGCCTGTTTCACCACCGGCGGCGGGAGATCCTGCACGCGGATCGTGTTGTCATCGCAAAGCGCGCAGGCGCGCTCGATGGCGTTTTCGAGTTCCCGCACGTTGCCGGGCCAGCGGTACATCTGCAGGATCTCGATCGCCTTTGGATCGATCTTCTTCGGCTCACCGCCGTTCTGCGCCGCCTGCTTTTTGAGGAAGTGCTGCACGAGGAGCGGAATGTCTTCGGTGCGCTCGCGCAGCGCGGGCAGCTCGATCGGGATGACGCAAAGACGGTAGTAAAGGTCCTCTCGGAACTTCCCTTCCTTCACCTTGTCGAGCAGCGACTCGTTCGTCGCCGCGAGCACGCGCACATTGATCGGAATGGTCTTCGTGTCACCGACACGGCGGAGCTGGCGTTCCTGCAAAACGCGCAGGAGCTTCGTCTGCAGCGGCAGCGCCATCGAGTTCACCTCATCGAGGAAAATCGTGCCGCGCTCGGCTTCTTCGAAGAGACCCGACTTATCCGCCACGGCCCCCGTGAAGCTGCCCTTCTTGTGGCCGAAAAGCTCCGACTCCAGCAGGTTCTCCGGGAGCGCCGAACAGTTGATCGCCACGAACGGCTGATGCTGGCGGCTGCTGTTGAAATGCAGCGCTCGCGCGACGAGTTCCTTGCCGGTTCCACTGTCGCCCTGGATGAGAATTGTCGAATCCGTGTCGGCAATTTTGCGGATGAGGTGATACACCTCGTCCATCTTCGGCGACGTGCCGATGATGTTGTCGGGGTTCACACTGCGCTTCACGACCTTCTTGAGGACGTCGCGCTCCTTCGCCGTGTCGGAGAACTCGATGGTGTGTTTCACCCGAGCCTGCATTTCCGAAATCTTGAACGGCTTCCGGATGTAGTAGCGGGCGCCTTCGCCGATTGCCTTTTCCGCGATCTCCTCGTTGCCGTAACCGGTCATCAAGATGACCTGGCAGTTTTCGAGGGCGCCTTTGACGCGGCGGAGGATTTCAAATCCATCCACCTTGTCCATTTTGATGTCCGAAATGACCAACTGAGGCGCAATGGCCTCAAGCTGTTCCAGGGCTTTTTCGCTCCGCACAAAGGGGAACGTCTCGTGTCCTAGTTCCTTGCACGCGGTGACAACGAGTTCGACGATGTTGGGTTCGTCGTCGATGATTACAATCTTCGCCATTTGATTAGGGTGGTTTGACGGTGCTTGCCTCGCGGAAATGAGAGTATTTCAGCGATGAGAAATAGGGCCAGTTTTTTTTGCGACACGCCATACCTATCTCAAGAACTAGCCGAATTCGGGGCTCTCAAACAGCAGGGCTGAGAATCGCATTTCGCAGAATCGAAAGCGTTTCGGCAACTCCAAAGCCAACGCGCATCCCTCACAGTGTGAAGGTTCAAACCGCAACACAAAGCGGCAGGATCGTGCTTAACATTCCGACCGGCGCAGGCGACCGCGGCGCTCACCGCAAAGCGGACAACTTGGTCACAATTACCCCGGGATCTCCAAAATCGGAACGCATCGTGGGCACGATCCTAATCTTATAAGAAAGGACCGACCTTTACGGCGCTTCACCAAGTCGTAATGACCCGGCTAATGCTCGAACAAACCCGCCCGAAGGCGCAGACTGGCAAACCGCTACAGCTACTTAGCCACTTCTCTCAATTTATTGAGCTTTCGGAGCCTCAGGCGCCGGCTTTGCAGCCTCGGACGCGGGCTTCGGAGCCTCGGGCGCAGGGCTATTAGCCTCCGGCGCCGCGGGGGCCGGTGTTGCAGGCGCCGGCTTTGGGGCCTCCGCGGGCTTTGACTCGGCCGCAAGGGCCGGCGTCGGCTTGTTCTCAACAGGTGCCGACGGAGTTCCCTGCGGTTTCGGCGCAGGCGCGGCTTCCAAGGCCGGCGCCGGCTTCGGCGCGGCGTCTCCCGCGGCCGGAACAGCCGGGGTGCTTCCCTGAACCGGTGCGCGTGCGGGCACGGCATTCGTGGCGGGCGTCGGCGCGCCCCCAGGGGTTACGGCCGCGGGTTGCGCGGCCTGCTCGCCTTTCAACTTATTGGCAGCTTCCTCCGCCGCCTCTTTAGCCTTCTTCTGCTCCTCAGCAGCCTTCTTCTCTGCGGCCTTTTGATTCACGTAATCCGCCACCGCGCTCTTCCGAGTGGGATCGACGGTTCCGAGGATCGCGATGGCGAGCGAAATCGCGAGGAACAATCCCCCCAGCCAACGGGTGAGATTTGCGAGGACGTTTGTCGTCTGCGCGCCAAAAATATTGCTCGCCGTATCGCCACCAAATGCCGCGCCGAGTCCTTCATTCTTCGGGCGTTGCAACAGCACGACAAAGATGAGCAACACGCAAATGAGGATGTTGACCACCGTCAACAAGGTCGTGATGATGCCGATCCAGTTCATAAAAAAAGGGGCGGGAATATGGGGAGGCGGGCTATGATTGGCAAATGGGAAGTTTGGAGCCGGGTTTCGGCGTCATTGCGCCGGGGACACAACGGGCCCACATGGGGACGTCGTTTCAAAGTGTGCCATTGCGTGGCACACGTGCACACCCGGCATTCTCACATGCGCATCCGGCATTCCAACTGCGCAGCTGATGTTTCTGACTGCGCTCACGAGTTTCCCGAATCATGAATCCCGAAACGATCGATTGAAACGGCGGCGACCCGACGTATCCTCGCACGCTTTCAATGGCCGAAGTTACCAAGGCCCAGACTGAC
This sequence comes from uncultured Prosthecobacter sp., assembly GCA_966125105.1. Taxonomy (GTDB): domain Bacteria; phylum Verrucomicrobiota; class Verrucomicrobiia; order Chthoniobacterales; family Chthoniobacteraceae; genus SXWH01. The sequence continues at coordinate 229 of CBHXZU010000711.1, read as the reverse complement.
CCCTCCGACCACGACCGCGGTTTTTTCGACCTTCCCGATTTCGGGGCGCTCGGGCGCAGCTTCATAGACTGGTGCCGCCGCAACCCGGCAGCCATCGCCCTGCTCCTCGCCACGCTCGCCGTAATTGGTTACTTCTATTTCGGCGTGAAGGCCTTTCAGAGCTTGAGCCAAACCTCGGCTCAATGGATCGGGCTGAGTTGGAACACCGAGAACGATCAGGAGCACTGCT
>CBHXZU010000710.1:0-3618 GCA_966125105.1 uncultured Prosthecobacter sp. | reverse complement strand
AGCATCTGCTTGTAGCGATCCAGGATCTTGGGATTTGGCGTTTGTGCCTGCGCGACAGCGGCAAGCAGCGCCAGGCTCGCAAGCAAGGTCCGTTTCGGCATCTGGGCGGGGAATATGGCTGGCCCGCCTACCCCTGCAACAGTGTCTTCGCGTGCGCCAATGCCGACTCGCCCTTCCCACCGAGCATGCGGGCGATCTCCTGCACCCGGGCTTTGCCTTCCACGGAAACCAGGTTGGAGATCGTCCGGCCATCCACCACGTCCTTCGAAACGACGAACTGGCTTCCCGCCGAGGCCGCCACTTGCGGCAGGTGCGTGATCGCCAGTACCTGGCGCTCATCGGCAATCGCCTTCATTTTGCTGCCGACGGCATGCGCGATTTCGCCGCCGACGTTCGCATCGATCTCGTCGAAGACTAAGAGTGAGATGGTGTCCTGCGCGGCGAGCGAGGACTTCACCGCCAGCATGACCCTGGAGATTTCACCGCTGCTCGCGATGCTCTTCAAAGGCTTCGCTGGTTCACCGGGATTCGGCGCAAAGACGAACTCGACACTCTCCAGACCGTGAGGCCCGGGCGACGCGAGAGGCACCACCGAGACACTGAAGTCCGACTTCTTGAAGCCAAGATCACGCAAATGGCCTGTGACGCTCTTGCCGAGCTTCGGGGCCGCGGCGTTGCGCTTGTCGGAAAGCTTCGCGCCGGTTTCCAGCATCCCTTTGCGCTGCTTCTCGATCTCCGCGCCAAGGCGTTCAATTTCCGCGCCGCGGCTTTCGATCTTCTCCAGGCGAGCGGCCGCCTTTTCGCCGAATGCGGTCACGGCCTCCACCGAACCGCCGTATTTGCGCTTGAGTGTTTCGATCAACGAAACGCGCTCTTCCATTTGGGACAATTCGCCGGGTTCGAACTCGAGGTCCTCTATATAATGCTGGAGGCTGTTCCCAAGGTCTTCGATCTCCGCCAGTCCGCGGGTCAGTGAATCAGCCAGCCGTTTCGCCGTCGGGTCTACTCGCTCCAAGTCCCGCAATTGCTTTCCGACTTCATTGAGCCGATTGAGCGCCGACTCCTCCGAGTCGACCAACCGGTCCAGCGCAACATGCGAGATCTCGAGAAGCTTCCGCGCATTGGAGGCCAGGGTGTAACGCCCAAGCAACTCCGACTCTTCATTGGGCTGAAGTTGCGCATCCAGGATCTCCGCAACTTGGTGCCGGAGGAGATCCAGTTCGCGCTCCAAGGCGGCCTCGTTTCCCGCCAACTCGTCACGTTCCGCAGTCATGCGAGCGACTTCGCGGTATTGAGCCGAATACTTCTCCACCAAGGCATCGGCTCCCGCAAATGAGTCGAGCAACTCCAGTTGTTTCTCATTTGCAAGAAGCGACTGGTGGTCATGCGGCCCGTGGAGGTCCACCAATCCATCTCCCAGCTCTTTTAATACAGAAAGCGTCGTCGCGCTCCCGTTGATAAACTGGCGATTGGTGCCGGCGGTCGTAAACACCCGCTTAATAATAAGCTGTCCTTCCTCGCACGGTTCGACGCCCTGCTCCTCCAACCATGGGTTCAGCCGTTTCGTGTCGCTCAAGACGAAGACAGACTCGACGGTGCAGTTATCCGCGCCGGACCGAATCAGTGCTTTGTCCGCGCGCTCGCCGAGCACGAGTTTTAAAGCACCGACGATGATGCTTTTACCGGACCCGGTTTCGCCGGTCACCGCGATAAATCCGGGGCCCAAATTCCATTCGAGTTCCTCGACCAGTGCAAGGTTCCGAATCCGCAGCGACGCTAACATGCGCCGCACATGCCCCACCACAAGGCGTGTGGCAAGAGTGGAACGGCAAACACACTCTGTCGTGGGTTTGGCACGAAAGGCGTTTCATTTCTCCAACCATCGCGCGGCCATGACGAATCGCTTAAATCCGTTGAAACGCGTATGACTGTTTTATGGATTTTATAAAGTTGGCACGCCGCCCGCTATTCCACGGATCATGATCAGTTTATCCCGTCTCTCGATTGACGCGGACAGTGACACCACAACAATGACCACCGCTGTCGCAGCTCAGCCAAAGTGCTACGCAGTCACGATTTTCACCCATCAGTATCGTGATGTGCGAGACTTTTATGTGGATATCCTGAACGCCCACGTCTCGAGCGAAAAACCGGGCAAGGTTTGCGAACTCGAACTCGCGGGCATGCCTCTGTGCCTCCGCCAGGCCGAGCACGGCGAAATGCCGAGCTACTTTCATCTCCACCTCGCCCTGAAGAATCAGGAAGGCGTTCTGGCCGAACTCCGCCGCCGGGGAATCATCGTGACCTCCGTCGGACCGTTCACGAACTTCCGCGATCCCGAGGGCCGCGTGATCAAGCTCAGCGAAGAGCGCATCGTCGTCGCTTAGTTTTCCAGCGGGGCGGGTGGGTTTGGTTGGGCTGCTAAAGTCTGCCCGCCCCGCGCCAATCTTTCGAGTCCGCAGTAAACATTGAACCCCCCCGGCCGCAGAAACGCGGCAAGACACTGACCGCTTTTTCCGGCGAGTTCGACCGCCAGTGAAGACGGAGCGCCTATCGCGGCAATGATAGGAATCCCGGCGGCCAACGCCTTCTGCACCATTTCCAGGGACACGCGTCCGCTGAGCAGCAGGACTGACTTTGCCAACGGCAATTTCCGCTCCATCAGGGCCCATCCGGTCAGCTTATCGAGCGCGTTATGGCGTCCCACGTCTTCGCGAAGGCCAATCATCTCGCCGTGTTCGTCAAAGAGCGCGCACGCGTGCACTCCTCCGGTTTTTTCAAAAATGGACTGACCTCTTCTCAGTTTTTCCGGCAAGCTCTCCAACTGTGACGCTTCGATGCGAAATTCTGTGTCGATGCGGGGGAAATCCCGGAGGATCTGGTCAGTCGACGCAGCGCCGCACAGTCCGCAACTCGCATTCGTGAGAACATTTCTGCGGTGTTGTTCGGCATCAAACGCACCGGGGTTCACCAGCATGATATCCACCATCGCGCCGCGTCCATTTTCCTCGCCGGGACGGAGCACCACATCGGCGATATCCTCTCTCGCGCGCGCAATTCCCTCACTGAGTGCCCAACCGGCAGCCAATTCCTGATCGTTGCCGGGAGTCCGCATCGCGACAGCGACGACATGCCCCTCAACGCGGATTTCCAACGGCTCCTCGATCGCGACCTCGTCCGGCCGCGCCGAAATCGACGCGGATTCGTGATCGATGCGATGTACTTCGACTGCCTGTGTCATGGCCAGGCGCGCCGGGTCAGGCGCTACCGCGCTTACTGCACTTCCAGTGCGCGGAGGATGGGATCGTTATCGTCGTTGAAGGCGTCCCGGTAGACCTTTCCGCCGATGATCTCGGTGTTGTCGTCCGCGCGGCCATAGGTGCTGCGCTGGCCCGCAGTCTGCCCTGATTCGTTCGTGACGTAAAATCCTTTGCCCGGGATTGCGACGATGCCACCAAGTCCACCGCCCCGATTGTTGCCCATTGGCGACAACTCCAGTTCCTCCCACGGAACAGCCAGGTTCCCGAGCAACTGCATGTCCGCCTGTTGAAGCACGGCGATCTGCGCATCCTTGGAGCGCGTGACGTAGACGCGGTCATTGAGAAGCGCCACGTCGAT
>CBHXZU010000709.1:0-3625 GCA_966125105.1 uncultured Prosthecobacter sp. | reverse complement strand
ATGCGTGGCGATACCGCGACTACTTGATCCGGGCGTTTAACGACGATGTGCCGTGGAATGATCTCATTCGCGAGCACCTCGCGGGCGACCTTTTGCAAAAGCCGCGATGGAACACGGCGGAAGGATTCAACGAGAGCATTCTCGGTATCGCGCACTTGCGTTTAGTGGAGCACGGGTTCCAGCCGGTCGACACGCGGGACGAGCAGGTGAAGGTGGTGGAAAACCAGATCGATGTTCTCGGGAAGGCGTTCCAGGGAATGACGTTTGCCTGCGCGCGTTGCCACGATCACAAGTTCGATGCAGTGAGCCAGCGCGACTACTACGCGCTTGCGGGAGTATTCGAGAGCAGTCGGCCGGGGATCGTGACGATTGATTCGTCGGAAATATTGAACCGGCATCGCGAGGAGTTGGTGGCGCTGAAAGCGAAGATCAAGACGGCGCTCGCCGATTTGTGGCTGGCGGAAGCTGAGAACATTCCTTCGCGTCTCCTCAACGTGGAAGCTCGCGCTGCGGAGATCGCGAAATCGCGGCAGCGAGTTTCGAGTCTCGAGCAGGAGATGGCGAAGCTCGACGACGTGGCTCGCGGGCGCGTCCTCGAGAAGCGAGGAATGTCTAAGGGCGGGAAGGCATCGCCCATGCCGGTTGCGCGTTGGGATTTCGAAAGCACGACGGCGCAACTTGCGAAACTCGATGGTCACCTCGAGGGTGATGCCGAACTCGCTGGCGGGAAGTTGAGGTTGCCGGGGAAGGGTTATTTCCAGACCGCGCCACTCGGCAGGCCGCTGCGAGAGAAGACGCTCGAAGCGTGGGTGTCGCTCGCGACGGCGGACCAGGCGGGCGGCGGAGTCTTCACGGTCGAAGATTCGCGAGGCGACGTTTTCGACTCGATTGTTTTTGCGGAGAAAGATCCGCGGCTCTGGGTCGCCGGTAGCGATTTCTTCAAACGCAGCCAACGGCTGAATGGGCCGGAACAGACCCCGGGCGAATTGGTGCACGTGGCGCTCAGCTACTCCGCCAATGGAGAGATGACGCTCTACCGCAATGGCTCGCCTTATGGACAGTCATGGCGAACTTCGACGCAGGAGCCGGTCACGTTTGCGCCGGACTCGAGGGTTTTGTTTGGCCTGCGCCATACGGGCGGAAAGGCGAATGGATTCTTGCGCGGAGAAATTGAAGAGGCCCGGCTCTACGATCGCGCGCTCACGGGCGACGAAGTGAGGGCATCGCTTGCGGCGGGCATTTCACTCGCGGCAGTTTCTGCCGCTGAGTTATCTGAAGCGCGCTCGGATGAAGAGCGGGATGCGATTGCGAAGAGCGCAAACGCGCTGCAGGAAGCGAGAGCCGAGTTGACGCGATTGGCGCCTTCTGGAAAGGACCCGTGGAGTGAAGCGCTCGCGGAAGCGCGCAAGGATTCGGCGAGCCCGTTACGTCCGTGGATCGGGGAGTCTTCGGCCAATTCTACACGGCCAAACTTCACGCCCGGGCCGCCGCTCGAATTCAAGTACGGGCCTGGTGTGACGAATGGCACGCGAGGTGATTTCACGGTCCTGCCGGAGGGGGATCGAATCGTGGGTTCGCTGGTTCCGAGCGGCATTGTTAGCGGTCTACTCACGCGCAAGCATGGCGGGATTGCTGCGACCCGGTGGTTTCGAATCACGACGGATTTTGTTTCCGTCCACGCCGCCGGACGAGATGCGCAGATCCGGTTGCTGATCGACGGCTATCCGCTTCCGAACGGGCAGATCTTCCCTCGAGCGTTTTTGAACAGCGACGAGACGCGGTGGACGACAATTGACGTGAAGTATCGCAAAGGCGCGTGGGCTTATATCGAGGTGGCGACGGCGCTGGACCAGACTCGCAGGGACAAAGGCGGTGATCGCGGTTGGTTTGCGGTGGACTCGATCGTCATGCATGATGGTCCCGCGCCGACTGATGGCGCGCCGGCGATTGCGGGCTTCACCGCGCATGCTCCGGGGAGGGAGCGCGCGATCGCGTTTGGAAGCGCAGTTCGCGATGCGGTGAAGGCATGGCGTGACGAAGAACTGAATGAGAATCAGCGGGCGCTTCTCGATTTTCTGATCCGCAAGAACCTGCTTTCTGCGAATGAAGGCATGCCTTCGCTCGGAGCAGACGTCGCTGCATTTCGGAAACTGGAGGCGGACGTGCCGGTTCCGCGGCGCGCGACGGGAGTGGTCGAGGCGGACAGCGCAGACGCCGCTTTCCTCCAGCGCGGCGATCATCACAAGCCGGACGGCTTCGTTCCTCGATCTTATCTTGGCGTGTTGGGCGGCGCTCCTTTTGCAAAGGTGAACAGCGGCCGGCTTCAACTCGCGGAAGCGCTGGTTGATTCGCGGAATCCGCTGACAGCGCGGGTGATGGTCAATCGATTGTGGCAATCGGTATTCGGGAAAGGACTGGTGGCGACGTCGGATAACTTCGGAAAAATGGGTGAACTCCCGAGTCACCCCGAGCTTCTCGATTACCTGGCGAGCCGCTTTATCGAGGAAGGTTGGTCTGCGAAAAAAATTCTTCGTCACCTGCTGACGACGCGCGCATTCCAGCTTTCAACCAACCGGAATCCTTTCGTAGGAAACCCCGATCCTGAGAATCGTTTGCTTTCCCATTTCCCGTTGCGGCGACTGGAAGCCGAGGCAATCCGCGACAGCCTCCTTGTTCTCAGCGGCAAGCTCGATTCGACGCTCTACGGCACTCCAGTAAATGGAAACCAACCGCGCAGGAGCATCTATGTGAATGTGCGACGCACGAATCTGGATCCTTTCCTGCAAACTTTCGATGCGCCGAAACCGTTCACGACCATGGGCCGCCGCGACGCCACGAACGTCCCTGCGCAATCGCTGGCTCTCCTGAATGATCCCTTCGTCCAACGCGCCGCTGAGCAATGGGCGCAAACCGTCCTGCGGAGCCCGTCCGAGACAAAATCCGGCCGGATTGACGCCATGTTCCGCGCCGCCCTCTCTCGTCGTCCGACACGGGCCGAATTGGAAATGTGCGACCAGCTGTTAGGGTCAGACTCCAATTGGAACGAGAAGCAAACTCTCCAGGAATTGGGGCAGGCGATCTTCAATTTGAAGGAGTTTGTCTATCTGCGGTAGGTGATTACCTACTACCCCGATAGACAATTCTGGAAATTACCCTTGCCTTCTTGTGGGAGGTAGGCATTTTCGGATTCCGAGCCGAGTCTCGTCCTGTCTGGAAATGGATCAAACAGGGCTGCAGACCGGCACTTTTCATCCATGAGCACTGAAGTTACGGCCGCACCGGCAGCGAAAAAACCCACGCATAACGAGGAGCTGAAAACGGCGATCCCGACGCTGGCTGGTAATCTCGCAGCCACCATGCAGGATCCGGCTGCGGACCGGTTCTCGGATGATGACACGCAGTTTCTGAAGTTCCACGGCATCTATCAGCAGGACGATCGTGACCTGCGAAAGTCGGGGAAGAAGTACATGTTCATGATTCGCGGGCGCATCCCCGGCGGCGTGCTGTCGCCGCAGGGCTACCTTGTTTACGATCGGCTCGCGACGAACTACGGAAATAACACGCTCCGTTTGACTTCACGGCAGAGCTTCCAGTTCCACGGCGTGGTGATGAAGGGCCTTGGCCC
>CBHXZU010000708.1:0-3635 GCA_966125105.1 uncultured Prosthecobacter sp. | reverse complement strand
GGGAAGCACTGGATTCTCATCGACGCCGGAGCGAATCCGGACGCGGAACCTGCGCACCTCGTGCAGAATGCCTTCATGGGCGCCGCTTACGCTGAGCACGTGCTCGGGCGGAAGAATCCGGAAATCGGGCTGATGTCCAACGGAACGGAGGAGGACAAGGGCTCGGCGATGGTGAAGGAAACGCGCACGCTGCTGCGCGGCATCCCGGCTCTCAACTTCCGCGGCAATGTGGAAGGGCATGACATTTTTCACAACCCGCCCGACGTCGTCGTTTGCGACGGCTTTGTCGGCAATGTTCTCCTCAAAACATGCGAAGCCATGGCGCACGCCATGTTCGACATGATCAAGACGGAGCTCTTCTCGAGTTTCCGCACGAAGATCGGCGGCCTGCTGGCCAAGCCGGCCTTCAAACGCATTCATAAAAAGACCAGCGCGGATGAATACGGTGGGATGCCTCTTCTCGGCGTGAACGGGGTAACCATCATCAGTCACGGGGGTGCCAGCGCGCGCGCAATGAAAAACGCGCTACGCGCGGCCTGCGAGACGATCAGCCACGAGGTCAATCCGCACATCATCAACGCCGTCCGCCGCTATCATGACTCCACAGCCCCGCACGCGCACGCACCTGCCTAAGCGCACCGTATCGATCATTGGCACCGGCAGCTATGTGCCGGAACGTGTCTTATCGAACGCGGACTTGGAGAAGTTGGTGGAGACCAGCGACGAGTGGATCACGACGCGCACTGGGATCAAGGAGCGCCGGATCGCGGGAGATGCGGAGTTTACCAGCGACCTGGCGACGAACGCGGCAAAGGCTGCGCTCGAAAACTCGGGCATCTCGCCGACGGAGATCGACCTGATCATCGTGGCGACGATCACGCCAGACAAGTTCATGCCCAGCACCGCGTGCATGGTGCAGACGAAGATCGGCGCGACGAATGCGGCGTGCTTCGACATCAGCGCTGCGTGCTCCGGATTTCTCTACGCGATCGAGATTGCGCAGCAGTTCATCACTTCGCACACCTACAACACGATCCTCGTGATCGGGGCGGACAAGCTGAGCAGCATCATCGACTGGAAGGACCGCAACACGTGCGTGCTTTTCGGCGACGGCGCGGGCGCGGCAATTCTGCGGCATCGCGCGCACGGCCACGGCGTGATCGCCACACGCATGGGCAGCAACGGGGCGCTTGCGGATTTGCTGCAGGTTCCTGGCGGGGGCAGCGCGTGTCCCATCACCTCGGAGAATGCGGATCAGCGCCTCAACACGATTCGCATGGAAGGCCGCGAGACCTTCAAGCACGCAGTGACCAACATGGTTGAAAGCGCGCGCCAGGTCCTCGATGACGCCGGTCTCGACGCGACCGATCTTGCCTGCGTGATTCCGCACCAGGCCAACCTGCGCATCATCAGCGCGGTGGCCGAGCGGCTCGACGTGCCTCTCGACCGCATCATGGTGAATCTCGATCGTTTCGGAAACACGAGCGCGGCGGCTGTGGCGATCGCGCTCGATGAGGCGAATCGGACCGGGCGGATGAAGGTGGGCGATTACGTGCTGCTCGTCGTTTTCGGCGGCGGCATGACGTGGGCGAGTTCCGTGATTCAGTGGTAGAAGGACGAAATCATGCCGCTTTGGACGCTGCTGCTGATCGGCGCTATGCATGCTGGATTTCTTACGTTCGTTGCGCGGTCCATCCGGACCGGACGGATCGCTCGCCTGAACTGCGCAGGAGTGTCCCGCGAGGAACAGCCTCTGCGGTTTTGGTATCACATGATCATGACCACGGTGGGCACGACGATCGTTGCGGGAGTGTTCTACCGAGTCGCATATCGGGACGGCGTGTTTTGGTAAGATCGCGCGATGCTTACTGACAGCCACGCGCATCTCGACTTTCCGCAACTGCAGGCGGATTTCGACGGAATTCTTGCCCGCGCAGCCGAAGCGGGTGTGACACGGATCGTCACGATTGGCACGACGGTGGAAGGCAGCCGGCGCGCATTGGTGCTCGCCCAGAAATACTCGCATATTTTCGCGGTAGCTGGCGTGCATCCGAACAACGCGGCGGAAGAGCCCGCGGGATATATCGAAGTGATGAAGGAATTGGCGGGCGCCGCGCGGGTAGTCGCGCTGGGGGAAATGGGGCTGGACTATCACTACCTTCCCAGCACACGTGGAGGCACGGCGGCGGAAGATGCAGCTGAGAAGGCGATCCAGGCAGATGTATTCCGCGCGCAACTCGATTTGGCTGCAGAACTCAAGATGCCGGTCGTGATTCACGAGCGCAATTCATGGGCTGACACCGTGGCGATCTTGCGCGAATACACCGGGCGCGTTCGCGCGGTGTTTCATTGTTTCGGCAAAACGCCCGCGCACGCGGAAGAGATCCTGGCGCTGGGTCACCTCGTCAGCTTCACCGGGATCGTCACTTTCAAGAACGCGGAGTCCGTGCAGGAAACCGCGCGCGTCATTCCCGCCGACTGCTACATGGTGGAGACGGACTGTCCTTACCTCGCGCCGATTCCTCACCGGGGAAAGACGTGCGAGCCGGGATTCGTTCGGCACACCGCGGAGTTCATCGCAAAACTGCGCGGGATTTCCATCGAACAACTCGCGGCGGATACAGAAGCGACGGCAAACGGGTTCTTCCGCTTTCCGAAAGGTTAGATAGCCTGCGGATGCATGACTGCGCCGCACTCGATGCCATCGGCGGAATCCAGCGTCCACGGCACGGCACAACCAGTGCGGCTCGAGTCGATGTGGCTCCCATTCGCGATGCCACTGCTCATTGGGCCGCCGTCACTGCTCGCGATGGGAACACTCGACCTTGAGTGGATCGGCGTCGGCGTGACGGTGGTGGGAACGTTCTTCGTCACGCGTGACAATGTTCACTCGCAGTCTGCGAAGCGGCGGAACGCTCTCGCACTTGGTCTGGCCCTCCTCTTCTGCGCATCTTGGGTCGCGGTCGCTTGGTGCGCGGTGGCGGCCTTGGTTGTACTGTTTCCGGAGTTCGTTGTGGATTAGCGGCTCGAAGCTGTCCGGAGTCTTGCTCACGGCGAATCCGATGTAGAAGAATCGCCCATGCGTTCCTCTCTCGCCCTCCTGTGGATTCTCTCCATTTCGACGACCGTCCATGCCGGCGTGGGCGAGACAAAGGCCCAGATCCGAGACCGGTATGGAAACATCATCTTCAGCGCGCGTGAGACGATCGAGGCTGGGCCGGTTCACGAAGAATACGACTACCGCGGTCGCAAAGTAGAAGTGCACTACGAGAACCATCTCTCCGCGACGGAAGTCTTCCACGGCATCAAATCATTGACCGAAGCTCAACGGATCCTCTCGGCGACCCAGGTCAGCGATGAGTGGCGCGTCAGCAAAAAGGACGAGAAAGAAGTTCTGTGGCGATCCGGCCCGTTGGAGGCGCGTCTCGAAAAGGAAACGCTGCGCGTATCGACGATGAAAAAGGAAAGCGCTCGGTAGCGGCCGACCGAGCAGGGTTCCGAGAGGAGTTGGCCGACTAGGATTCGAACCTAGACTAGGTGAGTCAAAGTCACCTGTGCTGCCTTTACACCATCGGCCAGTGAAAGCAGAGCGCGGAACGTAGCGGCGCCTGCGAACAGGGCAAATCGAAATCGCA
>CBHXZU010000707.1:0-3656 GCA_966125105.1 uncultured Prosthecobacter sp. | reverse complement strand
AGTTGATGAGGATTTGTTGAAGTTGGATCGGATCACCCTCCACGAGCGGCAGGCCGCCGCTGAGAGAGGTCTGCATCTGGCACGAAAAAGCCGCCGCATCGGGCTGCATGATCAGTGCCGTATTCTCGATCAACTTGTTCATGGAAACGCGCCCTCGCACCTCGCTGCCGTCCTTGATCGCGTTGCGGACGCGGTGGATAATCTCCCCTGCTCGAGCAGCGTCGGCGCCGATGTCAGAGTAAATCTCCCTGGAGACACTTGGATCCAGGGTGCCTCCGTCAATGAAGCGCAATCCCGCATTGGCGTTGGTCCTGATCGCCGCAAGCGGCTGAATCAGTTCGTGCGCAAGGGAGCCGATCATCTCTCCGACGAGGCTAGCCCGCGCAAGAAGTTCGATTTGCTGGCGCTGCCTCCTCGTTTCCTCCTCGCTGTGCTTCCGATCGGTCACGTCCAATGACACGCCGACCAGGCGCGCCGACTTGCGATCGTTACCCGGTATAAAGCGGCCGCGCCCACTGATCCACCGTGTGCGTTGGTCCGGAAGGCAAACGCGATATTCGATCGCATATTCACCTCGCTCGGAGATTGCCCGATCAATGGCCGCTTCGCGCCGCGCGCGATCCTCCGGATGCACGAGCGCGCCGAATGATGAACGATCCAACTCACCCCGGCCGGAGATCCCAAAAAGTTCGCGCGCTTTGTCCGAGACCCAAAGCGTGCCTGTCGCTGTGTTCAACTCCCAAACGCCCAGTTGCGCGGCTTCTGCGGCCAGGGCCACTCGTTCTTCACTCTTGGTCAGCGACCGCTCGGCGCGGCGGCGACGCAGGAGGTTTGCGATCAACATGCAAATTAGTAACGCCTGGAGCAGCACGACCGCCGAGACCCCCATGACCTGCCACCGGTACTGCGCCCAGAAGCTTGGCGCGCGGAAAAGCACCTCACTCCCGGCCGGCAACGACTTCTCGTCGATATTCCACTTTTGCAGTTCCCGCCAATCGTACCGGGGAGGCAGGGGACCGATGATCAGTGGCGGGAAATTGGACGCCGGTTCTCCGGTGAGAATCCGGGCCGCCCGCCGCGCCGCCTCGATGCCTTCTTCTTCCGCCTGGTATAGCCTTCCCCCCACAATGCCCAGCCCGAGCTGATGCTGGAAGATGGCGTTGATCGGCGCATTCGCCACCGCGTGGATGTGCCGCAAAACCACGTCGCCATTGTGCGTCACACCCGAAGCGTCGCGCATCATCAGGACGACAAAGATGAAGGATTTCGGCGGCAGTTGCTTTGCCCGCTTCAGGATTTCGTCGACTGGCAGCTGATCCATCCACGTGAAAGTCACGCGATCTGCAAAGCGCCGAAACTCGCGGCGCAGAATCTCCGTCCAAATCTGCTCGAGCGGAGACGCGCCGATCACGACCGCGATGTTCTTCGTGTCCGGGGCAATTGCGAGGATGTCCTCGATCCAACCCGCCACATCAAAGGATTCGCCGACAAAGGTTGCGTTGTGGTCGAGCGCATCCGCCGGCAGACGCCGTTTGTCCATCCCAGCGTAGATGATGGGCGTTTCCGCGGGGAACAATCGCGCCCGATGACGCGCGACGAAGACGCCCGCCGGCGAGCCGATCGGAACGACGAGATCCGGTTGCCACTTCGCCTGCCGGGCACGCATCAGATCGACGAGCGCTTCCTCCATGTCGAGGGTGGCGTAACGCGCCACATCCAGCGAAACCTCATCGAGATCCACCGTTCTCCCCATCTTCTCCGCCAGCGCCGTTTCGAAAGCCGTGGAATGCGTGGTGAATGGAGGAGCCGCATTGCCGAAGGAATGAACCACCAACACCCGCTTGGGGGTCGCAGCGGTCGCAAACCCCGCCAGCAATAGCATGCAGAAACCAGCCAGCGCAGCCGTTAGCCAACGAGATCGGACTTCGTCGGGAAGCATTCCTCCATTTGCGCGGGCAACCTTTGCAGGTCAACGCCGTTGAAGCTCCGGCCCCTCGCGGCGAGGTCTCGACCAGCCTCCTAGGAACCCGCCAAGACTGCCAGCCTAACCGGGCGCGGCCTTCGGCGAAGCGACGGAAATCCGTCCACGCATGGGAAGAGGTTCGTTCTCCTCGCATGAACCGCGCGCTTCTTCTCTCCGGGATCCTTGCTCTGCCCTCGATCTCCCTCGCCCAGGAAAAGCCGGTCACCGCCGAGCCCGGTGGCAAAATCTTCCGCCCCGCCGAGCTCAAGCCAACCCCTGAACGACAGGCGAAGCTCAAACTTCCGCCAGGCTTCGCGCTGAGCGTTTTTGCAGAAAACTTGGGGAAGCCGCGCATGCTTGCGGTGGCGGCGTGTTGTTTTTTTTGTCGCAAATTTCGGACGGCAAAGAGTGCATCTAGGATGAGCTTGCGGACTGCGCCAACTTCAATACTGCGGCGAACACAATGCGCATGATGATTCGGCAGCGTCCCGAAAGTCAGCGTGACGGTTTGCTCGAGATTCTGCAATTTGCTTCTCGCAGTCGCGCTCTGGAAGACGAGATCCTCGAACCGTATCTTCCTGCTTCTTCCGAGTCAGATTGGTAAGCTACCTCACAAACCCTCCCTACTTTTGAGCTTCGCCTGATCGCGCCGGACGAAAATACCGCATAGCGTGCCGTTCTGAGCCTGTTTTACTTCATCTCCCGAGTCTGGCTACGCAGGCACTCGACCGCATTTGATATCGCGTCCGAATCTGATGCATTCGCGCCCCATTCCTTCCAGAAGTCGCGGGTTGCGCTATCCGGAGTTACAGTGGGAATGTCCAATTTGATCCGCGATGGCAGGAGCACGGCGTCACCCAGCATCAAGGCTTCGCCCGTGTCCAACAGAGGCAGAATACTCGTAATCCCAGCAAGGGAGTCGGGCATCAATCTTCTGATCACAGCTTGGTCGGCCTCGTTGGTAAGTCGCAGTGAAAGGAAATTATTGCACTGGCTAAGTATGGTTTTACTTACATCAGAAGGCCGCTGACTGACCACCAATAACGAGAAACCATACTTGCGCCCCTCTTTCGCAATTCTCTCGAACGCACCAAGAGCTTGTCTCTGCACCGCGTCCGCGTCATCTCTCACGGGTAAATAGAGGTGCGCCTCGTCGCAAAGCAGCGTCACCGGCGTCCGTTTCTCGGACTTCATCCAAAATTGGACATCGTATAGCAATCTCGCGAGAGTGCCCGTAACGACCGGTAGTACGTCAGCAGGAACTTCGGAAAAGTCAATGATCTTGATGCCTGAACCCGTAACGGAGTTGAGTAGCTTTACGGTTTGTTTTGCAAGCCAAGAATAATCAAGGGAACTTACAGGCGGCGCGAACATGAAACCGTACCGCCTGTCGTCGAGTTTGCTCTCCAACCGGGAAATGAAGCGCGTCAACTTATCCTCCCACTCCCCCTTAACTGGCCCGGTTTTGCCAACTCCTTTTGTCGTGTTATCCGTATTTAGCAGAGCCAGAAGCTCCTTTATTCTATATGGAACTGGTGAGTCGACCGTGAAAGTCTTGGCAATCTCCGTCTTTTTTTCGGCCTCCAACGTTTTCTGTTTCAGAGACCGGACGTGCATTGTAAAACGCGACGCCTGGTTAGGAGCATTTTGATCGCTCCGATCTAGAATCATCGAGAGCATCTCGTCCCGGTTC
>CBHXZU010000706.1:0-3657 GCA_966125105.1 uncultured Prosthecobacter sp. | reverse complement strand
TTCGCGGAAATGGCCGGAGGCATTGCGCACGACTTCAACAATGTCCTGCAATGCATGATCGGTTACACCGACATCCTGCTGCAGAACCAGGCGCTGCTTGGGGAAAAGAGCACCGTCCTGCAATTTCTGCAGACGATGAACACCGCCGGACTCGATGCTTCCCGCATCGTTTCGCGCCTCCGGAACTTTTACCGGCCGAAAGACGAAGCCGAGGTCTTTACGTCCGTCGACCTCAATCGACTCATCAAGGAAGTGGTCCCGCTCACCCAGCCGAAGTGGCAGGCGCAGGCATTGGCCAGCGGCCGCGTCATCGATGTTCAATTCGACCTGGGCGAGGTGCCGCCGGTGCCGTGCAATGCGGCTGACCTTCGGGAGCTTCTCGTGAACCTGGTATTCAACGCTGTGGATGCCATGCCGCAGGGAGGGACGCTCAGACTTCAGACCAAATGCTGTGATCGCTTCGCGACGATTGGCGTTACCGACACCGGTATCGGCATGTCGGACGAAGTGAAGCAACGATGCATGGAGCCGTTCTTCTCAACCAAGGGAGAAAACGGGACCGGGCTGGGGCTATCCATGGTGTTCGGCATCGTTCGTCGTCATGAGGGAGACGTGCGAATCGACAGCACCCCCGGAGCAGGCACCACGTTTTGGATTTCCATCCCTCTCATCGCGGAGAAAGTCGTCATCGAGGATGATGAAGCAGTGCATCTCGATACACGCCTCAAGATCCTCGTCGTGGACGATGACCCAATGCCCCGCGATATCCTCGTTCGCTATCTCGAGCAGGACGGCCATGAAGTCGTGGGCCTCGGCTCCGGCCGCGAAGCGCTCGGCCGTCACACGCGCGAAAAGTTCAACGTGGTGATTACCGACCAAGCGATGCCGCACATCACTGGTGTGCAACTGGCCAGGGCCATGCGGCGCGTCGTGCCGGAACAACGAGTCATCCTCGTCACTGGTTTTGAGCAGGAAAACGTGCCCAGCGATGCCACGGCCGATGTGGATATCGTCCTGAAGAAGCCAGTCTCCCAAAATCGCTTGCGGAAGGCCCTCGCCCAAGTCGCCGCCGCGGATCCCGCCCCTGAGATTCAGGACAACCGTGTAGTGCCGTTCGTCCTCCAGCGTTGACCCGAATGAGCACCGACTCAGAGATCCGGAAGCAGCGAAAGGTGGTGGGCATCGATCTTGGAACGACCTTTTCCGCGATTGCGCATGTCGACGAGTTCGGACAACCGGAAATCATTCCGAACTCGGAATCGGAGCGAATCACGCCTTCCGTGATCCTGTTTGAAAACCGCGAGGCAATCATCGGCACGACGGCCAAGCAAAGCGCCGTAGCGGAACCCGAGAAGATCGTGGATTTCGTAAAGCGCGAGATGGGCAAGCCCACCGAGCAGTTCCAGCGGGAATTCGGAGACCGCACTTATACTGCGGTGGAACTGTCCGCATTGATCATTCGGAAACTCAAGAAGGATGCGGAAAAGCACACCGGCGAAGAGGTCACCGACGCCGTCATTACAGTGCCCGCCTACTTCAACGACGCGGAACGCACTGCCACCGTCCAGGCAGGCAAACTCGCCGGTTTGAATGTGCTTCGCATCATTAATGAGCCTACGGCGGCAGCAATCGCGTATGGGCTGCAAAAGCAGAACACAGCGGAGACGGTGCTGGTTTTCGATCTCGGCGGCGGAACATTCGACGTCACGGTAATGCGGGTCGAGCCGGACGAGATTCGAATGCTGGCCAGCAATGGCGATCATCATCTCGGGGGAAAAGATTGGGACGACGAAATCCTGCACTGGGCTGCCACCGAATTCGAAGCGGCGCACGGCGTAAATCCCCTGCTCGATCTGCAAAGCTACCAGGATCTCTACAATCGCGCATTGGCAGCGAAGCTTCAACTCACCACCCGTCCGCGCACGACGCTCGTTCACAGTTACAGCGGCAAAAGCATCAAACTCGAAATCGGCCGCGAAGATTTCGAGTCGCGATGCCGGCACCTGCTCGAGCGCTGCAAACTGATGATGGAGCAGGCACTCATTGAAGCCGGTTTGAAGCCTTCCGACATCGATCGCATTGTCCTCGCCGGCGGCATGACTCGAGTCCCCTCGGTGCAACAGATGATCGAACGCGCGATCCCGGCCCCAATTGCCACCGAGGTGAATCCGGATGAATGCGTCGCGATTGGCGCGGCCGTCGCGGGGATCCTGGCGCAGTGCGACGAGCAACGTGAAACTGGCGACGAGATTCTCCATCCCGAAGTGCGGGATCGTTACTTCAAGCCAAACGGAAAAGTGCTGAGCGTCACGGATATCACCACGCACACTCTCGGCCTCGTCCTTTGGAACCATGAGACGATGGAGGAATATGTGTTCCCCATGATCCCGAAGGGCACCCCCATCCCCGCGTCGCGCAGCGACTCGTTCTGCTCCACCAGGCGATCGATGAAAAGCGCCACCGTTCGAGTCGTGGAAGGCGAAAGCACGCTCCCTCCCGAGTGCAACCTGCTGGGAACATGCACGATCGATTTTCCCCGCGCCGTGGAGAAAGGCGAAGCTGTGGAAATCACCTACAGCTACACCAAGAACCAAGTCCTGGAGGTGACCGTGCAAGCCTGCGATCGCATTAATCGCGTGCAGATTACCCGGGGCGCCAACTTCAGTGAGGCCGAAACCGCGGAAGCAACCGCGGAATTAGCGCAGATTCAGGTCAGCTAGCGTCACGGCTCAGATTTTC
This sequence comes from uncultured Prosthecobacter sp., assembly GCA_966125105.1. Taxonomy (GTDB): domain Bacteria; phylum Verrucomicrobiota; class Verrucomicrobiia; order Chthoniobacterales; family Chthoniobacteraceae; genus SXWH01. The sequence goes on along the minus strand of CBHXZU010000706.1, from coordinate 918 downwards.
GCAGCGCTGCCGCTACCCGGTGGTCACTGCGACCGATCCCCACCCCACCCGCTCCCAGCTATGGAAGCGCGCGGTAAAGGCGGCGGATCCGCAGCAACGCCGTCAGCGCCGTGCCTGTGATGATGATCCACAACGTGATTTCCGGGACGACCACGGTGGCTTGCGCAAAATAAGCCATGACTGTTGCAACCAATCCCACCGCCAGGATGGCCATTCTTTGAGGCTTGGCGCAGGGACCGCCGTAATCCTGCGATTGCCCCAGGGACGCCCCAAACGTGCGGATATATGACGTAAAGATTGCGAGGGCCGCGGCTACCCACCCCATCGCCGGGCTGCCGGCAATGTATCCCGCCCCCACGAGGAATAATGTATCCTGCAACCGATCAGGAATTTCATTGAAGATGTCCCCAGCTTTCTCCCGCCGGTCGAACTCGATCGCCAAAAGGCCGTCAACCACGTTGCACAGCATTCGGATCAATACCAGGACAGCGGCTACCAGCACGAAGAACCATCCACCCGGCCAGCCACGCGCAGCGCCCCAAAGGCAAATAAATCCCGCGACGGCGCAGCCGAGCCCGACGAGGGAAATCAGGTTGGGTCCAATGCCCCGATCGGAAAGGAACTTCGCGAGGCTGCTGATGATGGAGAGGGAACGGAGTTTCGAAGGGCGACGATCGTAGGGCACGGTTTAACGTAAACTGTTCAAGAGCACAGGGGTCTGCTGGGTCACTTGCAAAGCTTGGAATGTGACAGAATTTCGCGCGAGTAAAGTTCGTAAACGATTTGAAAGATCGTTCCCAATTGCAGCGAGGTCTGGATCATCGTCGGCGTCCCGTGTCGGTCCTCCCGTCATTCCATTGAGGCACGCCACCGCTCTATTCAGGCGCGAGGCCGCTCCGTTCAGGGATGGCGCCGTCT
>CBHXZU010000705.1:0-3660 GCA_966125105.1 uncultured Prosthecobacter sp. | reverse complement strand
GCGGCAAACGTCGCGAGGAGCGCGGCGGGCAAAAACGAGCGGCAACGGGCAAAGCAGGAGTTCGTCTTCATAAGATGTCGCGTTGTGAGAACACACGCGGAGCCTCGGGACAAGCGTGGACGTTATTCGATTTCATCATCGGCAGCAGTCATTCGGACCATGGGAAGCTTCTCTTCCTCCGCCAATTCGACGGGCGGATGGATCAATTCATCGAGCCGGCGCTTCACCGAAAGGAACTCGGGCGTGTGGAGTTGCTCGGGAAAGCGCGGACGCGGGACAGGGTTCTCGATAATCTCAACGACGCGGCCTGGGTTGGCGCCCATGACCATGATTCGGTCAGAGAGATACACGGCTTCGTCCAGATCATGCGTGATGAAGAGGATGGTGACGTCCACCTTCTTCCAAATCTGCAACAGATAGCCCTGCATCTTGCATCGGGTGAGGGCGTCAAGCGCGCCGAAGGGCTCGTCCATGATGAGGATCCGGGGCTCGTTTGCCAGGGCACGAGCGATCGCCACGCGCTGCTTCATGCCGCCGGAGAGCTCATGCGGATACGAGTTTTCGAACTTCTCCAAGCCGACCATGGCCAGCCACTCCCGGGCCTCGCTTTCTGCCGTCGTCTTCGACTTCCCCGCCATCTCCAGTCCAAACATCACGTTGGCGCGCACCGTCAGCCACGGGAAGAGCGTGTACCCTTGAAAGACCATGCCGCGGTCTGGACCCGGGCCGCTCAAAGGTTTTCCGTCAAGCAGGGCCTCGCCGCCGCAAGCTTCGTCCAAGCCGGCGATGATACGGATGAACGTGCTCTTTCCACAGCCCGAAGGTCCAATGACAGTGATGAACTCGCGCCGGTGGACATCGATCGCCACGTGGTCGAAGACCACACGGCTTCCAGTTTCGTCGCCAAACGTTTTCTTCAGGTCCCGCACGGTCAGAATTACCGGACGCTGCCGAATGCGCTCGAAGCGGGCGCGCACTTCCGGCGACTGCGCGCGGTAATCAGGCATGGGAGCAGTCGCGAAAGTCATCATGCAAGGGCGGGCGGAGGTGTCGGATTGGCCTGAGCACGCGAGCAGATTTTTGAGAACCAACCGCGGCCGGCGGCGCGTTTGCGGCGCTTCCACGGAAAGAGAACGCGGCCGAGGCTCGCGAGGAAAAGGTCTGACGTGAACCCAATGATGCCGATCATGGCGATCGCCGCGTAGACGTTGTCGAAGTTCCGGTATCGCGCCTGCTGATTGATGAAGTAGGTGATCCCGGACATTGTGCCCACCACTTCGGCCACGATCAGGTAGGTCCACGCCCACCCGAGCAGGATGCGCATATCCGTGTAGATGTCGCTGATCGCCGCGGGGACGATCACCCGCCGCACGAGCTTGAAACGGGAAGCCCCCAGCGTCTGAGCCGCCTCGATGAGCGCAGGATCCACTTTGCGAACGGTGTTCGAAATGACGAGGACCTGCTGAAAGAAGGTGCCAATGAAGATGATCGCGATCTTGGGGCCGTCATTGATGCCGAGGATCGCAACAGCGAGCGCGCCAAACGCTGGCGCGGGCAAGTAACGGAAGAACTCGATGAATGGCTCCTGCAACCGGGAAAAAAAGCGAAAGCTTCCGCAAAGAATCCCCAGCGGCACGCCCACCAGCGACGAAAGGAAGAAACCCCACGCGATGGTGCGGATGCTATGTCCCAAGCTTTCGTGGAGCCACGGTTCGTTTGGGAGCCTGGGCGGCGTCGTGAACGCGGTGTAGAAAGCGCGGGCGACATCGTGCGGCGCCGGAAGATAAACGGGATTCACGCGGAAGCCTTCCGGCGGCGTGAGATTCTCCGCCTTCGCCTTGACAACTTCTTGATCGAAGTCGCCACGCGGAAGTTCAAGGCCTTCCGTGAGCCAGTCCACCTCCCCCGGGTTCGTTACCCGGACCAACGGATGCCAAAACGAGGGGACGTAACTGACCGCGCACCAGATCAGGAGCGGGATCACAAACGAGAGTGCCGTGAGACCGATTCTCCGGCCCCGCGGCAACTCACGTTTCAATCCCAGCCAGTCGCTCTGCGCCATCCGCGATCTTTCCTTACTTCAGGCCAGCCACGATGCTGGGCGCGACGTAGTCTTCGGGCTTCTGCGAAGCTTTGTAGACCTTGTTATCCAAGTTAAACTGGTTGCCGATCGTGAGTGAGCCGTAGAGGGAATCGAGTCCCCTGCCTTTCTTCATCGCCGCCTTCGCCTCGCTGAGCGTCATGAAATGCGTTCCGGGAATGTTCTCAGCGTATTCCTCCGGCTTGGCCCCCACCTTCGCCGCCATGATCTTGACCGCCTCATCCTTGGTCTTCGGATCCATGATGTAATCCACGCACTTGTAGTAGACCTTCACGACCTTTTCCCAATCAGCCTTCCGTTTGCCGAGGCTCACAGGATTCACGGCGAGGACGTCGTAGATCAATCCCTTCGCATCAGAGCTACTGAAAAGCTTCTTCGATCCCGCGACCTGCTTCAGCGCCTGGCCTGATACCGGATACCAGGCGGCAACTGCGGACACATTCCCGCTGGCCAAGGTTTGCGGTGTGTCATTGGTCGCCGTGTTCACGAGCTCCACGTCCGATTGCTTCATGCCATTTGCTTCCAGCGCCTTTAAGAGAAGCAGGTGTTCCACGAGCGTGACCTCCAGCCCGATCTTTTGACCCTTCAGGTCCTTGATCGAATTGATCCCCGGCTTCCCGATGATCATGTCGTTGCCGTCGCTGTAATCGAGGATCGCGATGAACTTGCTCTTCGCGCCATTCGCGCCGGTCACCAATGCGTCCGTTCCCACGACCGTTACGGCGTCGACCTTGCCAGCCGCGAAAGCGTCGATGGAGGGCAGGTAGTCAAACCACAGCATCTCGACATCCACACCTGCCTCCTTGAACCAGCCCTTTTGCTTGGCCACCTCGAGAATGGTGAATCCGGGCCAATCGGAATAAGCGATTTTGAGGGGTTCAGCGGAGTGGACGGTGACGGCGAGCGCGAGAAACGCGGACGCGACGAGTGTTTTGAGCGACTTGAACATGTTAGTCAGGCTGTGGGTCACTGAGCGAAAGGCGCAGAGACCTCCGCGCCATTCGCACGCGGCGTGCCAAGTTTCGGCAGTTTGCTTCGCCCTCACTGGGAATCAGAGGCAGATACTCAAAAAAGAACTGAAAGACTCAAAAGCGGACGAACGCGTTGAGTATGAATACCTGCGCGTTTTTTCACACTCTGCGCAGAATTACGCACAGAAAAATACAGCTGCATCAGGCCTTCCTCGCTCTGCGCGTATGAACCTTTTGCGTTTTCTTCATACTTTCTCCGAATGAAGTTTGACATTCGGAACCGGGCCGTGAACAAGCGCGGGCTGCAACACGTATGGCTCGTTTGAAAGCGAAGGGGAACGCTGCCCGAATCACCATCTCACTGCCCGAATCGCTCTGCGCGAATCTTGACAAAATGGTCGCCAAACGCGGCCACACGAGTCGCTCGGAAGCGATCTCGAAAATGATCAGCGAGCAACTCGTGCGTCACGAGGAGGAGCTCGGAAAGCAGATCATGGCGGGGACAATCACGCTGATCTACAGCCACGCGAAACCGGGACTGCAAAACCGGCTGATGAAGATCCAGCACAAGTATCTCAAGGAGATCAT
>CBHXZU010000704.1:0-3665 GCA_966125105.1 uncultured Prosthecobacter sp. | reverse complement strand
GAATGAGCCGCACCATCTGCTCCACCTTTTCCTGCATCGCTTGCGGCAGATCACCGAAAAGCAGGTGTGCTTCGTCGAAGAAGAACACGAGCTTCGGCTTCTCCACATCGCCGACTTCCGGCAGGCGCTCAAAAAGCTCGCTCAGCAGCCACAACATAAATGCCGCATACGTGCGCGGCGCGTTCATGAGTTGGTCGGCGGCAAGGATGTTCACGACGCCGCGCCCGTCCTCCGCGGTTTGCATCAGGTCATCCAGATTCAGCGCCGGCTCGCCGAAAAACTGGCCACCGCCTTCGCGCTCGAGCACGAGCAGCGAGCGCTGAATCGCGCCGATGCTCGCGGCACTCACATTTCCGTATTTCACGGTCATCTCCGAAGCGCGCTCCGCGACGTGCTGAAGCATCGCTTGCAGATCTTTCAGATCGATCAGCAACAGCCCTTCTGCATCAGCCACGTGAAAAACCACGTTGAGCACGCCTTCTTGCGTCTCATTCAGATTGAGCAGCCGCGCGAGGAGCAGCGGTCCCATTTCGGTAATCGTCGAGCGCACCGGGTGCCCCTTCTTTCCAAAGACGTCCCAGAAAACCACCGGGAATCCATTGGGCGCCAAAGGTACCCCGAGCGCCTGGGCCCGCTCTTTTACTCGCGACGAAGTCCCGCCGGGTTTGGCCAAACCGCCGAGGTCCCCTTTCACATCGGCCAGGAATACCGGCACTCCGATCTGCGAGAAATGCTCCGCGAGCACCCGCAGCGTCACGGTTTTCCCAGTTCCCGTCGCACCGGCAATCAGTCCATGGCGATTGGCCATTTGCGGGAGGAAGAGGATGTCTGCAGACCCGCGAGCGACGAGAAACGGTTCAACTGGCATGCCCTTGGGAATATCAATCGTCCCGCGGAATTGGAAAGCCACCAATCGCTACACGCCCACGAATGACGAACCGATCCGCATCCAGAGCGGAATCGTCAGCAACCCAATGAGCGTAGTCGCGAGGACAATCCGCACCGCCATGCTGGAGTCGCCGCGGTAATGACGCGCCAGGATGACCGGCACCATCGCGCACGGCATGGCCGCCTGCACTACCAACACCTGCTTCAACTCGACCGAGCACGGCAGGAACTTCGCCGCGAGTAAAATGAGTGGAGGAATCACCGCGAGCCGGACGAGACATCCCGCCAGCGTGAGTCCCTTCTGTTTGAAAAGCCCTCCCTCGCCCATGGCATCGGCAAAACTCACGCCCGTGAGGATGAGCGATAATGGCAAGGCGGCTTCGCCGAGAAAGCGCAACGATTCCATCACAAACTGCGGCATGTGCGGACCGGCGTGCATCAAGTTCAGCCCGAGCGCCGCCAGGATGGCGAAGAATGGAATATTGAACGCCTTCCGCCACGAGCCTTCGCCCGCGAGGATCCACACCCCCACGCTCCAAAGCATGAGTTCCAGGCCTACGTTGTGCACGAACAGCACCCCGGTGACCTGGTCGCCGAAGATCGATTTCACCAGCGGGATGGGCAGGTAACCCCAGTTCGGAATCGCCGCGGTGAACGCAAAGGTGGAACTGGGCTGCGGCCGCGGAATGCGGAGCAGCCGTGCCGCCAGCACGCCGATCACGAGGGTCCCGATCAGCAGGCATGCGCCGACGATGGGGGCAAAAACGACGTTTCCGAACTTCTGCAGCGCGGGATTCCCCAAGACCGTGTGCGCGATGAGGCACGGGTAGAGGAAATTGATCGCGAGCGTCATCAAACTGCGATCCGCTTCCGGCCGCAGCTTTCCCAGGCGCCGCATCGCGAAGCCGCAGGCAACGACGACAAACACTGGAGCGACCGCCCCGAGCAGCGTCCCGTAACTGGAGTTCACGATTTAGCCGCCCTCGGCTGAACTTCGTCCTGCATCAGTCGCGCAGGCGCGGGAGATCGAGTTCGTTCAGCTTGTCCTTGGGCACCGCGGGGGTGGACGGCCTGGGCGCGGGCTCCGCCGGATCCGGTAGCGGACGCTGAATCGGAGGCGCAGGCATCGTCTGGTTGCGGCGCAATTCCGCCTCTCGAGCAGCTCTCGAATCCATGATATCATCCTTTTTCGGCGGCTCTTCCTTCGCTTTCTTCTTTTTTCCCTTCTCTTCTCCGATCACGGGGAATTGCTGCTTCATCACAAAGACTTCCGCCTCCGTCATGCCGCGCGGAATCGTAATGGTGCCGCTCGTGATCGGCTTATCAATCAGCATGTCGATCACCTGGTGCTGCCCGGTTTTCGTTCCGATGAAGAGCACCAGCGCCGTGTGCAATTGTTCACTGCTTACGCTCTCCAGGCGAATCCGCCCCTGGTCGTCCAATTGAAAAAAGCAGCCCCACGTCCCGTCGTCCGCCGGGAACGGGTAGATGGCCTTGATCTGCTTCTCACTGAATACCGGCACCCGCGCGACGTATGCCGCCCGGCGCTGGTATTGCAGCTTTACCGGCATGGAAAAAGTGGCGCCGTCATTGGGGTTCACCTCGGGATGGAAGCGCACCGTGACTTTTGGCTTTTGCGAACTGCCAAGTGCAGAGGCGCCCATCGCGAGGATGGCGGCGAGAATGCGGAACTTCATCGGCGCACGTATGCCGGGTGAAAAGCAATTTGCAACCCGGCAACCGTCTCGGACACACTGCGGGCCAATGAAGAAGCTGTTCATCCTCGTCCTGTTGCCGCTCATGGCGCTCGCCGCGCCTGCCAAAAAGAAGAAAGCGGAACCGGCACCGGCCGTGGTGGAAGCCCCCACTCCCGAGCCGCCAAAAGAGCGGAAACCCGGCTTCTGGGAACGCGCGTGGACCAGCACAAAGAAAGGCACGTCGGCGGTCGGACGCGCCGTTACAAAACCTTTCGATGGATCGAAGGACAAAGGCCCGGATTCGAAGATCGGCTGGCGTAACCTCGCAATGACCCTCACGGTGGAGCCTTCTCACGTAAAGCTCCCGGAGACGCGGGCGGTGAAAGTGGCCCTCATCGTGATCAATAAAGGGAAGAATGCCGTGCAACTGGACTTTCCAACCACGCAGCGGATCGAAGTGCTGCTGAAAAAGGAATCCGGCGAAGTCCTATCGAAGTGGTCCGAAGATCAGAAGGTAGATCCCGAGCAAGGATTCCTGGTGATCAATCCGGAGGAGCGGCTCGAGTATTCCGCCAACGTCTCCACTCGCGAAATGAAGGCGGGGAACTCCTACACCGTTGAAGCGTACTTCCCGAACTTCCCTGACCTTCGCGGCAGCAAGACGATTACGCCGGGCAGCTGACGAGCCACGTTGCGTGAAGTGGCGCGGCTGGTTTTTTAACCGCAGATTTCGCAGATTCGCGCAGACATTGCCGATGGAGTTCGCGCGTCTTCATCCTTGTCTACCTGCAGACCGTCGCTGCTCGACCTCACTCTTTGCGGTTCCAAACTGCGTGACCTTATTTCGCCGGCTTCGGCGTCGGCACAGCTGGCACCGGCGTCTGCAGTGGTGGTGGCGGCTCGTGACGCATGAAGCGCGATACGATCCAACCCGCGAATATCAGCGCAAACAGGAGTCCCAGGATCGCCCCGGCCGCTTTGTAGGCGTCCTTGCGCGTGATCGATACTTTGGAGCGCCAATCGTTCATTGCTGGATGGGTAACCAATCGAGCACGCGCTGGATTTGTCCATCCCAATAAG
>CBHXZU010000703.1:0-3668 GCA_966125105.1 uncultured Prosthecobacter sp. | reverse complement strand
AAGAGAGGATCTTTGAACGACGCAAACGTCGCGCCAGCGACGCCTGGCACTGGCTGGCCGAGCAGCACCTGCGGCTGCAATCCAGCGATCGTCTTCTTGTAAACGCCCTTCAGATTCCCCGCCGGCGAACGTGTCCCCGCGACGAAGGCGATTTCACCGGCGTCGTTGATCGCCGGCGAACCGAAGCTCGTGAACACGGACTCGGGCGGAATGCCAGGTGTCGTTCCTGCGCCTGGCACAGCAGCGCCACGGGAGAACAACACGGTGCGTTCCACGCCGCGCTCGATGGCCACTTCGATTTGGCCGGTCACGACCCCTCCGTGCCCGTCACTCACCTGGTAGCTGAACGAATCGGTGCCGTTGAAGCCGGACTCGGAAGTGTAAACGATGTGGTTGCCTTCGATCGCCGCCGTGCCGTGTCCCGGCTCGGCAACATCGATCAGCGCCAGCGTATCACCATCGGAATCAGTGTCGTTGTTGAGCACTTCGATCAGGACTGGCGTCGCGCTGCTGCCGGAAGCAAAGTCGGCTATCGCCGAAGGGGCAGCGTTGCGAATAATCACGCGACCGATCGATCCCGGCATCGTGCCGCTCTGAACAGTGTAGAAGAATTCGTCGCTCCCGGTAAATGCGGTGCCGGGTGTGTAACGGATTTGGTTTCCATCCACCGTGGCCGTGCCTTGCGCAGCGCCCGGAGGATTTACCTGCACGAGGCCGAACGCGTCACCGTCCAGGTCGGTGTCATTGGCAAGCACGTTGAGCGTTGCCTCTCCCGTGGCCGGAACATGGTAGACGTCCGTCACCGCGATCGGCGGCAAGTTTGCCGGCGTGCCGTTCAAGTCGAGCGCAAGGGCGCCCACATAGTCGGGAGTGCCGCTCGGGCTCGCAGCAGATGCGCCGATCAGATCGCCGGTGTCTGCCTTCCAGCGAAGCGAGCCGGGGCGCAGTGTCACCGTTTGCGTTCCGATCGTGTGCGTGGCGTCGCCGGTGAATTGTCCCGCGCCCGCTCCGGTTGGTCCGAAAACCGAAATGCCCGGTGATGCGGAACCATTGAAGAACAGCTCGATGCGAACGAATCCGGTGTCGCTGCCGGGTTCTGCGCGGAGTTGCAGGCCGGTGGAACCCTGGAGAAGGACGTCGATAAGAGACTCCTCGTCCGTCGGCCCGTTCAGGGCATTACCCGTAATATCCGAGACCCAGGCGTTGAAGAACGCTCCGGGCTTCGTGTCCCAGGTGTGCCCCGTCGATTCGCCATTCGAATCCACCGAGGAAATTACGATGTCCGTGAGGTGGATCGGGTCCGGCGGTGGCGGGGGAACGTTCTGCTCGAAGAGCGCGGTCGCCCAATCCAGTCCGAAGCTGCCGTAGGAACGCGCGCCAATCACGATCGTTCCTTCCGGGCCAATCTCGAGATTGTCGAAGGTCTGGACATGCTCGTCGTTCCCGTTGTCGTAACGTGTCTGCCAAACGAGCGCGCCGTCCGTCTTCGCGTAGCGAATCAGACGGGAATCCTGCCCCTGGCCGGGCAAAGATCCGTAGCCATAGACGATGGCGTCGCCCGTGACGTCAGTCCGCAGGCCCCAGGCCCAAAGGTCACCACTCCCCTCTAGCCGACTGGTCCATTCAGCGGCTCCTGTCGCGCCATCCAATCGTCGGGTCACGATATCGCGAATGCCCTGGCCGGTACCCGGATCGTAGACGCGCTGGGAAGCCCCTGCGACGTAAACGTCGCCGCCCGGCGCGATGGCGATTGGGCCCTCCGTATCGTATCCGTTCGCGTTGGAATTGTCGTAAAGTGAACGCCAAACCTCCGCGCCGGTAGAGCCATTCACTTTGATCACGCATTGATCCGCGCGCGTGGTACCCAGGCCGTTGAAGACCAAGCCGGAGTAGAACGCGTCATTGTTCGCATCCACCGCGATCCCGCCCCAACCGCTTCCGTTCGAACTCGTGTTGAGTCCGGCATGCGCCTCCCACTGGCGCAGCCCCGTCGTGCCGTCCATCTTCGTGAGATAGAGCTCGTAGCCATTTCCCCAAAACGCGGCGGTGCCGCCAACGAACACATTGTTTTGCGAATCGACCGCAAGCCGCCGGAAGGCGACGTTTGAAGACCCGCCCGCGCCGATCTTTTCCTGGACCGGAGAGCGCCAAAGGGTGTTGCCGTTGGAATCAAGCTTGGCCACCACGGCAGTGCCGCCCGCTTGCCCTAGCAAGCTTCCGGTCACGAGGAGATTTCCCGCATGATCGAGGGCGAAATCGTAAACCGTGTCGAAGCTGTTCACGGCATCACCCGAGGAATTCACGCCGCGGAGCGCCCGCTCCCAAATGACGGCGCCCGTGTCTCCGTTCAGCGCCACGATATACCAGTCGTTGAACGTGCTCAAAACGGAGCCCGTTGCCGCACCCGTGACTTCGCCCGCGACATAGACAGTCCCATCCGCGCCCACGACGGCTTTCTTTGCCCGGTCGCCGACCGCGAGATTCCCAGAGGAGCCCACGCCGGATTTCGTATAGCTCCAGAGCACGTGCCCATCGGCCTTATCCTTCTTGGTGACCACGAAGTCGTCGTCGGTGGCGCCGTTGTCGAGCGCGCCGCAGGTGATGACATTTCCAGCCTGGTCGAATGCGACCGCATAGGAGAAGTCATCGCCAGAATTGGCGCCGTTGTTTCGCGCCGCCCAACGTTTGATCACCCTGGCTTCAACCACGCCGAAAAGTCCGGGGATTTCTCCGTTGGAACTGATATTCGGCAAATCATTCCACTTGGCCGGAACAAACGGCCCGCCGGCTTGAAACAGATGCACGTAGTCTTCGTCGCCCGCGTTGTCCGGCTGTACCGCATCCCAGTTTAGAAAAGAAACGGGCTCGCCGCTCGCCCACTTAAAGGTTCCTTCCGTCTCCGCGTCACTCAGGCCAATCCACAATGCTCGCTCGACTCCGCCGAAGTGGCCGAAGGTGTCGAAAATCCACTGGTTTTCCACGGCGTCATTGACCGTGGCCAGGTGGCCGCCAAGGCCGACAGCCTCGGCTTCCGATGCCGTCCAGGTATTGTTGGATAGCAGGTAATAGTAGTTACCGTTTGCCGGATTTTTTACCGGCCCGTGAATCACAGACCCGTGAGTGTTTGTGAGCGCGCAGGCGCAAGCGAGCGCGATGAGTGACGGGGCGACGAGGCGTTGCATGGTAAGTTGCCCGTGCACGAAGGGGCTTGGGCACGGGGCGCAGCCCATTACCAGAAAGTGCCGATAATTGTGAAGCGTATATTAAATACAGGTCATCCCCCGCGAATATCACGACCGGCGATTTCGCCATACTTCGGAACTTAGCAGGGCAAATGTTCGGAGTTACACGCAAGAAAAGCGCATAACTCAGAGAAAGCAGCACTCGTGGCGAGATGGACTTACACGTCACCAGTGTGCTTCCGGCCGCGCAAAGGTCAGTGCGGCTCGGCACGATCCCCGCTCAGCAAGGGACAATCGGGCGCCGGCCCCCAAAAAAAAGGCACGGCGCCTTGCGACGCCGCGCCTGTGTTGAGTTTTGGAGTGCCTTCTAGTTCTTGTGGCTGTGGCTTGCACCAGTCGCCGCGGCGGCGGTGCCGCTTTGCGGGTGGGCAGCGAGGTAGGCGTCCACGTCTTTCGTCACGATCAGCTTGCCCCACATGACCACGA
>CBHXZU010000702.1:0-3677 GCA_966125105.1 uncultured Prosthecobacter sp. | reverse complement strand
GCGAGTGGTTTGAGATGATGACCTTTGAGCAGGTGATGAAGCTCAACTCGCGGGTCACGATGCAGCAGATGCTGCAACGCGAGGACTTCAAGAAGCGCATGGAGGCGTCCGAGCCCGTGCACCTTCACGAGATCCAATACCCGATCATGCAGGGTTGGGATTCGGTGGTGATCAAGGCGGACGTCGAACTCGGGGGCACGGACCAGCTGTTCAACTGCCTCGTCGGCCGCGATCTTCAGCGTGAAGAGGGGCAGGCGCAGCAGGTTGTTTTCCTCCTTCCGCTGCTCGAGGGTCTCGATGGCGTGGAGAAGATGTCGAAGAGCCTCGGCAACTACGTCGGCGTCAGCGAAGTGCCGGAGACGATGTTCGGCAAGCTGATGAGCATTACCGACAAGCTCATGACTCGTTATTACGAGTTGCTGCTCGCCGAGCCGGTGCCCGCGGAGATGCATCCGATGGAGGCCAAAAAGCAATTAGCCGCCCGCATCGTGGAGCGCTACCACGGCGCCGAAGCGGCACAGCGGGCTCGTGCCGACTTCGAACTGCGCTTTTCCAAGCGCGATCTGGATGCCGCCGAACTTCCAGAGTTAAAGCTCGATGGGCTTCAGGCGGACATCGTAAGCGTGGTCGTCGCTGCATACGCGCAAGGGTTCCAGATCACCAAGTCCCGCGGCGATGCGCGCCGACTCGTGGAGCAGGGGAGCATCCAACTCAAAGGCGAAAAGGTCACTGACCCGAAGGCGACGCCGGCGTTCGCGGCCGGCGATGTGCTCAAGCTCGATAAGGTCCGCGCGGTTCGCCTGGCGTAGGCAAGCAGACGCCGAAGGCGCTAAATGAGTGCCTTAGCTCGCCAGAGCTGAGAGAGGATTGTCGCCACGAATCCAGCGTCGAACGTAATTGTCGCAAGGCGGGCGCCTTTCCAAGCGCCCTGCGGGGAAGTCGCACACTGAGCCCGGCATCCGGTGGACGCCGTCACTGCGAGTTGAACGCGAAGAGAAGTGCGACGGTCATTGTGCCGCTCGCGCGGCAGGGTGCATGGAAAGGCGCGCTGCCTTGCGATTACCAACGTTCGTCAAGTTGTCTACTTCTGCCACGGTGGCCGACTGCTGAAGTAATACCGCGCCTTCTCAGCTTCACTTCCTCGTCCCGGCTCAATTGTGATTTGATAGAACTCCTTCGGCGCTCCCTCGAACGAAACGGAGCAGAAGTGTTTCACGCCAAAACCGATCGCGACGCCTGGGTCCTCGGTGATGCGCTTTAGCGGATACCGCAGCCATTCGGCCGCCATGCGTTTAAGCGCTTCGTTCTTTCCGGACCAGTCGGCGCGCAGTGCCGCTTCCCATGCGCGGTCTGGAGTTCCGCCCATTTGATACGTTTCAAACTCGGTAGTCTTCGGTCCGCCTTTCAGCCGCGCGAGTTCGCCTGGGGAGAGCATCTTGTTGATCGCCGCGAGGTCTTCCATCGCGCATGCGTGAAAGAAGCTGCGCGCAGTGCGCAGGACGGAATCGGTGAGGTATTCACCGGTGGCGGCGTTCTTAATCGGATCGGGCCAGTCGGTCACTGCGATGAACGTGCCGACCCGCGCCCTCGCTTCGGGCGCAGCTTTGATCTGCACTTCTTGATTGTTGGCGGATGCCTTGGCGTCGGTGCCTGCGGGCAAAAGCGGACGAACGTCATCCAGCATCTGGCTCGCAAGCTTGTGGCGGAGGGCGAAGGTGGCGTGGGCTGCCGTGGGATCAGGATGAGCCGCTTCCCCCGGAGAAAAATAAGAGGCGCGCCCCGAAGCTGAGGTTTCGAGCGGTTCATTGCCGGAGCCGGGCGGAACCTGCGCGCCCATCAAGAAGCGTCGATGCTCATTGAGCATCTTTCCAGGCAAGCTGACATTAAAGACGGCGGAATAGGTCTGCCCATCGAGGGCGCGGACTTCGAACAAGGTTCCGGAGTGGATGCGGTTGGGTGTCACCTGCAATGGACCCATCGGACGGGCATTCCGCGAAACCTCGCGAGCCAACTCCTCGGTCGGCAGGACGAAGGCGACACGCCATGAGGCAGGCTCTCCCGATATCGTATGGACCTGGCCGCTACCTGCGGCTGGATCGGGAGTGAGCACTTCGACTTTTTCCCGGGATTCGAGCGTTCCCTTTACGCCCAACGCGCCGGATGGCAGCGCGTCGCCCTGAAGGTCGATCCAGACCGCAGCTTGCGGGACACTGGAAACGGCCTGGATGTCGAAGATCACGGCGTTCTGTACCACTTCGCTCGCGGTAATGGTAACGCCCAGAACCGGTGCGGACCGAGCTTGGAACAGGTAGATCGCGACGGCGAAAGCGAAGGCGACGAGCAGGACGCTGAGAACGAGGAAGAGGATGTTTAGCGTGGTGAGCGCCCAACCGATCACCGCTGCGGCGCGGTTCTGTGTCGCCGATCGCCACAATGAAGTGGCGGCCCAGGGCAGCATGATGCCGCTCGCGATGATCAGCGGGACCATCACTGCTTCCGCGGGTGCAGGGTGCCACTGTGCACCCTCGCGGAATAGCGCGATCGCGAAGAAGCTGCCGAGCAGCACGGCGGGAATAGCGATGGCGTAACCGAGGAATCCGCCCAGCTTGAGCCACCCGAATGCTTGCGCGGTTTTTGTCGCGTCGCCGGAAGCCAGTTTGTCGCGGAGTCGATGGTTGGCGAGCAGGGCGAGTGGCGCGCTGATCAGGAGGGACATCAGCACCATGGCGATGTGAACCCCGCCGGAATTCATATGCAACGCATCCAGCGTGAATGCGCCGATGGTGGCGACGAAGCAGAAGAGCACCACGCCGAGCGGCCACGCCCGCAACTTCTCCGGATGGCCCGGCCTGACGCTTTCTGGACGACGCGGCGCGGAATCATGAACGACGCCTTCGACCTGCGCTCGGAAGTCGTCGGCGGTCGCGTAGCGCAGCTCTGGTTTGGATTCCAGGGCACGCAGCACGATTTCATCGATGCGAACATCCACGCGGATGCGCTTCGAAGGAGGCTGCAGGCTCGCGGCGGCGGGTAGCTCACCGGTGAGCATTTCGTATAGCACCACGCCGAGACTGTAGATATCGGCGCGATGCCCGGCGCGATCGGGCTGCGCGCGCTGCTCGGGCGCCATGTATTGAGGCGTCCCGGCAGGTTGCGATTCCGCGGCAGAAGGTCCCGACGTTTCGTCGCCGAGTATTTTCGCGATGCCGAAGTCGGCGATCTTCACGCGACCTTCGCGATCGAGCAGGAGATTCTCCGGCTTGATGTCGCGATGCACCACTCCGTGATCGTGCGCGTATTGCAGCCCCTCGCAAACGGGCGGCACGACGGAGAGCGCCTGCTCGGGCGTGAAGCGTCCCGCCTTCATCGCCTGGCGCAGGTTTACGCCATCCACGTACTCCATGAGGAGGTAGTAGAAGCCGCCAGCTTGGCCGAAGTCGTAAATGGTGACGATGTTTGGATGGCTCAACGTTGCGAGCACCTGGGCTTCCTGGGTGAAGCGGGCAGCGAACTTGACGTCCGATACACGCTCCGGGGCGAGGAGCTTGAGGGCGACCACACGGCCCAAGGATCGTTGACGCGCTTTGTAGACGACTCCCATCCCGCCGCGGCCCAGATATTCGAGCACCTCGAGTTGGGGGAAATGCGGCGCGAGCTCTTCGGGCGCAGGAGCCTTT
>CBHXZU010000701.1:0-3679 GCA_966125105.1 uncultured Prosthecobacter sp. | reverse complement strand
GCGTCGGTGGATCGCGGGCAAAGCCCCACGGTGATGTCGCACTACGACGTGCTGCCGGTGATCGATGTCTTTGGCGGCGTGAGCGGGCGCGACCTTGGCGGCGTGCTGCGCGACATTCAGCCGCTCATCGAGGAGGCGAAGAAGGAACTGCCGCGCGGCAGCTTCATCCTCGTGCGCGGCCAGGCGCAGACGATGAACAGCAGCTACATCGGCCTGGGCATCGGTCTCGCGATGGCGATCGCGCTCGTTTACCTGCTGCTCGTGGTGAACTTCCAAAGCTGGCTCGATCCGCTGATCATCATCTGCGCGCTGCCGGGCGCGCTGGCGGGTGTGGTGTGGGCGCTGTGGATCACGCAGACAACGCTGAGCGTGCCCGCGCTGATGGGCGCGATCATGAGCCTCGGTGTCGCCACGGCGAACTCAGTGCTCGTGGTGACCTTTGCGCGAGCGCGATTCCGCGAGGGCATGGAGGCTACGGCGGCCGCGCTCGACGCCGGAGCCACGCGCTTGCGCGCAGTGGTGATGACGGCGCTGGCGATGATCATCGGCATGCTTCCGATGAGCTTTGGCTTTGGCGAAGGCGGCGAGCAGAACGCGCCGATCGGTCGCGCGGTGATTGGCGGCCTCATTATCGCGACCGTTGCAACGCTGTTCTTTGTGCCCGTGATTTTCAGCCTGTGTCACCATGGCCGCAAGCCGGCTCCGGAGCCGGAACTCCCAGACGAAGAAGAAGAAAAGAAACGCGAGCCGGAACTCGCGTCTGTTTGATGAGGAATCGTCTATGAATACTGCGGAACAAACATTGGCGGAGCGTCCCAAGACGGCCGACGGCAACGTGCCGGCCTCTGCTCCATTGCCGAGGGCAAAGGGTCGCAGCCTTGGCGTGCTCTTTTTCGTCACGCTGCTGATTCTCGGCGGCGGCTTTGTTTTCGGACTGATGCCGCGCGTGAAGGAGCGCAAGCAGGTCGAGGCGGACACGAAGGAACTGTCGCAGCCGAACGTTGCGGTGGTGAGCCCCGCGCCGGCAAAGGCGGGTCCGCCGCTGGTGCTTTCGGGCGAGCTGCGTCCAGCGTCGGAGGCATCGATCAATGCGCGGGTGAATGGCTATGTCCGCAAGTGGCTGGTGGATCTCGGCGCGAAGGTGGAGGCGGGCCAATTGCTCGCGGAACTCGACACGCCGGACACGGATCGGGAGCTTTCGCAGGCGAAGGCGCAGCTCGTGCAGGCGGAAGCGGCACGCGACCTCGCCGCCGCGACGGCGAAGCGCTGGAAGGAGATGCTCGGCGCAAAGACGGTGAGCGCGCAGGAGGCGGATGAAAAGACGAGCGATCTCGAATTGAAAAAAGCCGCGGTGGAGGCCGCGCGCGCAAATGTGCAGCGCATTGAACAGGTGGCGGGATTCGGCCGCATCACTGCGCCGTTTGCCGGAACGATCACGCGTCGCGGCGTGGATGTGGGCGAATTGATCAACGCGGGAACGGGGCAGGAATTGTTTCACCTCGCGCACACGGATCATCTCCGCGTGTTCGTGCGCGTGCCGCAGAATTACGCGCGCAGTGTGGAAGTGGGGCAGATCGGTGAGTTGACGATCCCGGAGATGCCGGGACGCAAGTTCGACGCGAAAGTCGTGCGGACAGCAGGAGCGCTGGACCCCGCCACGCGCACGCTGCTGACTGAGATGGAGGTCGACAATAGCAAGGGCGAGATCCTCACGGGCAGCTATGCGCAGGTGCGCCTGCCTGAAGCGAAGATGCAGCCGCAGCTGACGTTGCCGGCTAACACGCTGATGTTCCGCAATGAAGGCCCGCAGGTGGCGGTGGTGGCGAATGACAGGGTGACTTTCAAGACGGTCAGCCTTGGGCGCGACTACGGTTCATCCGTGGAAGTGAAGAGCGGGGTGGAGGCGGGAGACCAGGTCGTGGTGAATCCCAATGATGCGCTGAGCGAGGGAGCGATGGTTCGGACCGTGCCGGCGAAGCAGTAAGCCTGGAATCGGTGATCGAAAAACCACGGAGCGCCCAGCGCGGCCGAGCCGCAGCCAAAGGCTCTCGAGAGTGAATCCCTTGCGTCCTTTCGAGAGTGGATCCCGTTGCGTGGATACGCCGAAGGCGTTGCATCATCCAGCCCAGGGTTGGGGAGCGACAGCGAGCCTACCCTGGGAAGGCGTGAAAAATATCAACCGCGAAGTCCGTTGAACCCTGAGTTTGCCACCTTCCATTCAACCCCACTTCGGGGCGGTGCCGCGCGGTTCATTCAATCCTTTCAGGATAGTTCCTTTTACGCAGCTGCGCTGCGTTCCCGCTGACTCGAGCGAACCTCCATTCGATTCAATCGCTCTGTAAGACTCAATCTTTCCTTCGTGCGACGCAGTTTGGCCGCTGTAAGATTCAATTTGCCTCTGATAAGACGCGGTTCGGCCGGCGTAAGACGCAATTTCCCCGCTGTAAGACCCCGATCTGCCCTCATACGACGCATTCCGACCCTTGTACGAAGGCAACCATCCCTCATACGGAGCAATCTGCCTCATCGTGTACGCAATCTGTCCCGTCGTGTACGCAATCCGCCTCGCCGTGGGCGTGATTTTGCCCGTCGTGCGCCTCGATTGGCCCGTCGTGCACACAGTTCGCCCTCTCGTTGAGACGATCCGTCTCGTCGTCGACACGATCCGTGCCGTCACGGACGCCAGTTGACCCGTCAAAAACCCGCCCGGCTTCGTCGCAGCCGCGATTCGCCCCGTTGTGGGCACAGAGAGATCCAGCCGTTACGGAGAGAGATTCAGCCCTCCGAATGGAGGCTTCGGTCTCTCCGCAGAGAAGTCCCAATCATTTTCGATAGATCCCGGTCCGCCGCGCGTATTGAGGGGGCAACTATCATTGACACCACGACGCAATGTCCCACACTCAACTCGCTTCGATGCACAAATTTGCGTGGCTTTTCCTCGCGCTTTGCACCTTTTGCGCAATCACACCGGTTAGGGCGGCGGATGACGATATCGCGATTGCGATCGTCTACGACACGTCGGGTTCCATGAGCGCGCCTGTGAAAGACGCGCAGGGAAAATGGACGCCCAAGTATCAAATTGGCAACCGGGCGGTTGAGAACATCGTGGACCAGCTGGAGAAGTTCTCAAAAACCAGCCCGAAGAAGCTGAAGGTCGGCCTGTTTGTGTTCGCGCTGCAGGGCGGGAAGGAAGTGGTGCCGGTCGAGTCTTTTGATCCCGCGAAAATTCGCGATTGGATCAAGGCTTATACGAAACCCAATGCCGGCACGCCGCTGGGGAATGCCACCGCGGACGCCGCGCAGGCGCTTGCCAAGGTGAAGGCTGGCGCCCGGCACGTGCTGGTGATCACCGACGGCGAAAATACCATCGGCCCGCCGCCGGAGCAGAAGATTGCGGCGATCAATAAAGAAGCGATGAAGAGCGGAACTTTCACCGCATTTCACTTCATCGCCTTCGATGTGAACGCATCCGTTTTTGCAGCCATCAAGAAGGAGGGTGCTACATTATTGAGTGCCGCAGATGAGAAGCAGCTCAATGAACGCCTGACCTTCGTCCTCGAAGACAAAATCCTTCTGGAGAAGGAATGATCCACGCGTGCCCCGGTTCAATTTCGTAATCTAACACCACCACTATGTTCCGCGCCATCAAACGCATTTTCATCTGGCTCGGCCTCATGGC
>CBHXZU010000700.1:0-3691 GCA_966125105.1 uncultured Prosthecobacter sp. | reverse complement strand
TGCCGATCCGCGCATGCTCGCTGCCTGGGACAAGAGCGGCGCCGTCCCGGCGCTGTACGACTGCAATCCCGCGAAGCGGCCAACTCCGTGGCACAGCCCTCCCGCTGTATCATCTCTAATTCAGACGAACGAAAACCCGACAACCTGCCCGACCGAGTGTAACGAGAAGACCCGTAATGAAGATACGATAGCGAAGGCACTCGCCCGAGCCAATCGATAGTCGTAGCTCGACCTGCCAGGGCTGAGATCAAACTCCCGCCGTTTTGCAAAGGTAGCTACTCACGCAAGTGAGTGGCTCGCTTCCCGGACGCCCTTCGTCGAATCGCGCAGGAACGCTCACGAGCCGTACTCCACCAGCCGCGTCCGCCTGCGCCCCACGCGTGAAAAATATCCGCCAAGCCCACCCAGCCCGCGCGATTATCTCAGCAACCGAACCCATAGCGCTCCTTCATGCGATCCCCATTTGCCTCCGCCCGTCTACTTCCTGTCGCCGCCACAATCCTTTTCACGGTCTCCAGCCACGCCGCGCTTACGGCGTATTATTCTCTCGATGATCTCAGCTCCGGCCTCGTGAATCTCGGCACGGACGGCGCCACTTCCGATCTCTCAGCCGGCGACGCCGCCTCCACTCCCACCATTGTGACTGGATTGTTCGGAGGCGCCCTCCATTTCGACGGCAATGACCTCCTGCGGGCACTAACTTCCGGCAATGCGGGCGACGACATCGCCTCCTACCCGTTCGCCATGTCGCTGTGGGTGAGTAATGTGATCGCTCCCGCTACTGCAGGCACCCGCTCCACCATGTTCACCATTTCGAACCGCGCGGTCGGAAGCACCTATTACGGGACCGGCGCGCAACTCGTCGGCGGACGCGCGGAGGCTGAGCTCATCTGGCGAAACACCGCTTTCACCGAGGTGAATGCCACCGGATCGAACCTCGCAGGCCCCACCTGGACCAACGTTCTCACCGTTTTCCGCAGCACGGGCGCCGAAATTTACGTGGGCGGGAAACTCTCCGGTTCCTCCGGGGCCGGACAAACCTTCAGCTCCACGGTGGACACCATCAATCTCGGCGGCTTCCTCCGGAACGGTTCGCTGACCACGATTACCGACCCTTACAACGGCGACCTCGACGACGTGGGTCTTTTCAACACCGCCCTTGTCGCGTCCGATGCTGCGCTCGTGAACGGCCTCGGCCACCTTGGCAGCATTGGGCTCGACTGGCTCGACGAAGCGCAAGCCCTCAACGCGCTACCCATCGGCAGCACAGCGAACATCGCAGGCTTTGAGTGGCGGAAAGCCAACGGCCTCACCGGCACGACCGGCGATTTCGGCGGCAGTCTCGCGGGCGAGGATGCCTACATCGTGACGGCCAGCGACGGCACCGGCCTGCAACTCGTCCCCGAACCCGCCACCGGCCTTCTCACCGTCATCGGCGTGACCGCGCTCGCCGCGCGACGCCGTCGAGCGCCCGCGTTCTAGTCCGGCGGTTCCGATTCATCTCGGCTAAAGCCGGCGGAGTCTCCTGACGCCGCACCCCTCAATAATCCGCAAGCAGGAACCTTCCGTGACCTCACCGGGAGCGGCGGCGTCTCGGCGCTAGTCTATCCGCATCCAGCCGATCACGCCTCTCATCTATATCGCGCATCGAGGAACTTGACGCCGACTTCCTTCCCGGACGTCTTCAGCTGAAACCGTTCGACGAGAACCGGGTTTTCCCAACTCTTTGACGACCCTGCATCCGTCGGTTGCAGGGATAGAGTCAGCCGCCCGTCGTTCGTCACTTCCGCGGTGTAGATTTTCACGGAAACAGCGTCTGCGCTTCCGAACATCTTCAGGGCTCGGTCCTTTTTGGCCTTGAGGAAGTCCATCGTCGCCTGCTGCGCCGCTTCGCCCAAATCGCCCGACGCAACGACTCCCTTCTCCGGGTCCAGCGCAACAACCTTGCAACCGCTTGCCCACTTGTCGCTCGTGACCTGCGCCAGCCAGCGACTGTCCGGCGACCACGAAAACGACCAACTGCCACGACCGACCGACGTCCGGGTCCCATAAGCGTCCCCGCCCGTTTCCCCCACGATGCGGTGCGTGGTTAGGTCGATCACGTAATTGCGCAGTTTCTCGCGCAAATCCGAGTCTTCCACCCAGTAGGAGTCGCGCTCCGGCACATCTTCGGTGAGCAGGTACAAGTCGTCCCACGACTTTGGCGCTTCGGCAAATCCAATCCCCACCGCGTAACGCCCGTCGGGCGACGTGCTGTCGTGGATCAATTGGAAGCGGGACGAGTCGCCGCCCGCGTTCGCCGACGGATCCCGCTTCGCCGGGCCCGCCTTGGTCAGCCGGGCGATGTAATCGCGGGCCATTTCTTGCTGTTTCGAGCTTCGCCGCTCCTCCTCCGTCAGCTTCGCGATCGGGAGCGTAAGATTCTTGATCTGCTTGGTGTCCGTCGATTCCCCGGCCTTGAACCACGCCTCCTTCCGGAGTTCGCGGACGAGAGCGCCTCCATCGTAATAGCACCGCGATTCCAGGACCTGGGTGGTTCCATCGGGCTGCGGCTTCTCCTCGCGACGCAGCCGGAAGATCAGCGCGTTTTCCTTCCCAAACCACAACTCCGTCAGCTGCCGCCCTGCTTTGTTCACGCGATCTTCGTGGATCTTGAGCCAATCCGCTGCCTCGGTGAGCCAGGCCTGCTCGGTGAGCGATGAGCCCGCCGCCGCATCGTCCGTGATTTTCTCATAGAGGACCGCTCGATCCAATTGCGTTTCCACGGAGTTCACCCGCTCCGCGATTCGTTTCACTTGCGCGTCGAGATCGTCCGCGATGCCGCGCGGCGCGCCGATGGCCAGCAGCAAGGCCGTGAAGAACGCGAGGGAAGCAAAGCGCATATTCGTCATCACGCCCGGAAGCCTAGCCGTGCAAATCTGGAATGTCCCCGCTTAAAAGTGAGCGCTTAGAGCCTGTTCCGCACTTCCGCCGTTATTCCAGCAGGGCCGCGCCGCAGAATACGCGGAACGCGTTGAATCATTTAGCCTAGGGTTGGCGAGCGATAGCGAGTCTACCCTAGGTGCATACGAAGAGCATCTACCGCGAAGCGGTTGGATTACCCGCGCGCCACCGTTCATTCAACCCCACTTCGGGGGTAGTTCCTTGCCGGCGTTATCCTAGGGTTGCCGCTCGTGCCTCGCGGCAACCCTAGGCTAAATGCTTCAACGCCTTCGGCGTAACCGATGTGCCATGGGTCTTTCAGAAAAGTGCAGAACAGGCTCTAGGAACTTGACCAAACACCTATCGCGACGTTGGACGTTGGACTAATCACGTCTTCAGGTTGAACGCTAACCTCCGCATCTCCCGCCCCATTTTCCTGCTCGCGAATCGTCGGCAACCGCGTCATCGAACTCGGGTGCCCTCCTCCTCATCTGCCGGCGACTTCCTGCGCTTCGCGCGCGACGCATTCCTTTCCTTCCTAGTCGCTACGCTCTGCGTTGGCAGCTCCTCGCGTGCTTCGGCGCAGGACACCGCCGCCGAACGCCGCATTCCTTACACGTACACGATCGTGCAGGAGTCCACGCAGTCGTTCGTCAACGGCACCGCCCAAAAGGTCGATTCCCGCGCCGAAGTCGACTATACTTGGGCGGAACTCGGCACCGCCCGGACGCTGTATTTGGATCGGACGTTCATCAAAACAGCGATCGAC
>CBHXZU010000699.1:0-3695 GCA_966125105.1 uncultured Prosthecobacter sp. | reverse complement strand
GAAGGTGAGTGGCTTGCGCCGTAGCGGAACATGTGGCCGCAAAACACCGACTCGGATGCCGCGGCGCCTGAGACTGCCCTCTTCAAGTGCGTCACCACGCTCGAGCCCGAAATCACCTTGCTCACCCCGAAGAAGCTTTCCGGAACCGACACTGAAACGCGGGTGAACCTGCTCCGGGTAACGGTAGCCCTGAGCCGCATCGCCGCTCTTCCCACCGCAAAACCAACCGTGCTGATCCATGCCACGATTCCACGCCAATAACCGCCGCGCTTTCACGATCGTCGAGCTGCTAGTCGCAACAGCGGTGCTCGCGATGATCGTCGCCTTCCTGGGCACGATGACGTCCAACGTAAGCAAAGTCTGGACGACCGGGAACGCGCAGATCGATCGCCGCCGCAACGTGCGCGCCATCGTGGACCTCATCAGCGCCGACCTGAAGGGCGCAATGCTCCCCGTGGATCCCGCCGTGGAGCCGACGAAACCGAATCTCCAATTTGTTTTGAATCCCGGTGGGATCTCGCTCGATTTCAAAAACCCGGACGCGATTTTCTGGCAATCACCGGTCGCCAGCGACCAATCCCGCGGGGACATCGCGGAGGTCGGCTACTTCGTGAAATGGGACGGTTTGGAAACCGAAAATCCGCGGGCGAAGCTTTGCCGGCTCTTCGTGAATCCATCGGACACCGAGAACTTCCGGATCTATTCCGACCGGAAGGCCTGGCTGAACGACCAGGTCATCCGAGCGGTTGCGCCGGCCAACAATGAGCAGAATAAAGAAGGAGAATTGGCAGGCTGGCGAGGGCTCGTCGCCGATGATGTGATCGGCTTCTGGGCGCGCTGGAAAGATGGCGCGAATAAGCAGGTTACCACGTACGACAGCCGCACCACGCTGGCGCTCCCCAAAGTCGTGGAAGTTTCCGTGGTGCAACTCGACAGCCAGGCGGCTGGTCGCGTGACACCTGCGCTGCAGGCGCGCATCGCCGAACTCGCCGGCGAGAGCACCGACGCCACCCATTTCATTCAACAGTTTCGCAACGTGCCGGAGTTTGCGGGACTCTATGGCGGCGCTCGAGCGATGAGCGCGTCCGTCCGGCTGGAGAACGCCCGATGAAAATGAAGCACTCCCAAAGTGGCGCGGCGCTGATCATCACCCTCGCCTTTATCGTCATCATCTCGGCCCTGGTCATCGGGCTCACCGAGACCTTGCGCACGGAACGCTCGGCGGTTCGCTCACATCTCGAGCGTCAGCGCGCCACGGCGCTCGCGCAGCAAGGCGTCGACATGGTGATCGCCCGGCTCAAGCAGTATACCGTCGATCCGCCAAAGCGCGGCCTGGAAACCGACGATGACGTGGACAAGCGCGCCCGCCACTGGATCTCGCAGCCTGGCCGCCTGCTCACTGCGGATCCCGAGTCTTCCGACACGAAACGGCTCGGCAAGGAAGTGCCATTGAGTTCCGGTCTGCCGAGCAAGGAGCTTCTCGAAAAGCGCGAGGGGCTCTCCGATTATTACCCGGCGAATCTCAATGCATCGCTGCTGCTTGACCCGAGCACGCACCTCATCACGGAGGAACTGGCCGGCGACGCGGTCGCTGCAAATGCCGCGAACAAGACGGTGCAAATGCCGGCCCGCTGGATCTACCTGCGCCGCGATGGCAAAATGGTAAAGAAGGTCGACAGTGAGGAGTGGGAGGACATGCCGACTGCCACTGAGAAGGACAATCCGATCGTTGGGCGGTTCGCGTTCTGGGCGGACGACGAGACGACGAAAGTGAATTACAACCTGGCGTGGACACGAAACGCGTCGCTCAACAAACAAGGTCCCGGCCACCAGACACGCGTGGATCTTCGCGCTTTGCCTGGCTTCGACGAAACGACGGCGAACGAACTGCACCGGATGATCACGAACGATGGCTACGCGACCATCGGCCGCTTCTTTAACTCGCCCTTCGATGCGCGCTTCACCGCGAGCGACAAGTTGCAGGCCGCGCTGAACCAAAATCGGTTCAATCTCACGCACTTCAACCACGAGCCGGACACGACTTACTACAATCGCTCTCGCATGGTTCTCACCACGCAACTGAGCAATGCGGTGCTGCGCGACGCGCAGGGGAACATTATCAAGGACTCCGCGGGGAACCCGGTGACTCGGCCCTTCCTCGACATCCTGAAACGCAGCAGTCCCACGAGCCTGGATTACATCGACCCCGGCACCACCAACGCGATCGATGGAGGGAAACTGAGCAAAGTCCTGAACGATTTGGTGGATCGATACTTGAAGAAGAGCGACTGGCCAATCGTAGATGGCGAAGGCCACACGTTGCAGGAGAAATACTACTCCAACTACTCCGGCGCCGCTCGCGAACAACGCCTCGCGCAGATTGCGCTCAACATCGTCGACTATGTGCGGAGCGCGGAAAGCACTCGCCTGGTCGTCGAGCCCATCCGCGGAAAATACTCCGGCGGCAACTTCGTCGGCGACTTTGTCGACACCAGTCTCCGCGGGAAGGAAGACACCTTCAAGGGATTGGTCCGCGGACCCATGATCACCGAGATGGGCGTGTGGGTGAGCAAAACCCCGGAAGCTTCGGGCGCCAACAAAGGCCGTTACCGCACGTTAGCATTCGTGGAGGTGCACCTGCCGCTCGAATACGGAATCGACTCCTTCGATATGCTCAGCACGGGCGGACAGAAGTGGTTCGTCTACTTCAAGGAGTTCGGAAACGGGCAGTACAAGAAGCAATCCGGCGCGGCGGCGGGCGTGGAAAACCCGATCGAATACCGTGCTACTGCCACTGCCGCTTCGACCTCACCGGTGTTCGTCTGGGATGCTGTGGGCGACAAGAGCAAGGCGGTGCTCAAGGCCGGCGAATATCGCACGATCGCCATCGAGGTCTGGCGCGACCAGTCCCCGCAAGCCGACCCAGCCATGAACCTGCGCGCAGCGTTCACGCTCGGCACCGGCGCGCGCATCGATGTTGCGCCGTTGGGCGACCCCGTCAGCGAGAACCCCAATTCCACGCCGCGGCCTCTCGTTTACACGCTCCAGACCAACCTCGATAATCCGCTGCAGGTCTCGTCGTTCGAAACGAACGATCCGCGGGTGAACGGACTGGCGGTCGACTGGAAGTTTGCGCAAACGAATACCTTCAGCCGGGTGAACTCGGCTTACCTTGCGTCCGTTGGGAAGCCCCCCGCGGCATTCGTTCCGCCGCAGGATGTGGATGAGAATGGCAAGGTCTCGGCCGCGAGCTTCCGCATGCCGTACCCGAAGGGAAATCCGAACAACCCGACCGGACGCGTGCGTTCCTCGGGTGAGCTCGGCCTTATTCACACGGGCATCGAGGGCAGCAGCATAGCGCCAAAAGGCGGCACGCCATGGCGCACTCTGCGCCTGCAGCCGAGCGGACAATCGACGGAAGTCGTGCCCGACTGGGCCTTCATGGATCTCTTCACTCCCCCGGTCGACGTGCCGGAAAAAGCGACGCGCATTTTTGCGCCGCATGGCACCTCGGCCGGCGGACGCGTGAACATGAATGCAAAGCCGGAGCCGTTCACGAGCGGCGATTACGAATTAGTGCGAGAAACACCGTTGGCGGCGGTGCTGCAAAACTGCCGCAAGGATTCGCGCGACCCGAATCAGCTCATTACCGCGGACCAGGCAAAGACGATCGCGCGGAATATCTACCAGCGAAA
>CBHXZU010000698.1:0-3695 GCA_966125105.1 uncultured Prosthecobacter sp. | reverse complement strand
GATAATGCGCAAACCGGCATTGTGGGTTACGAAGCTGTTCGCCATGATACGCGGCGATGAGTTCAGCCTGCCCGGAACCGCAGATTCCTTCAAACGCTGGGGAGGTGGCATCCAACGTCGGACCACCAAAAGCTAGCGTGCTGGGCGTTAAGCCTGAAAATGACGCGGCGATGAATAGTCAGCCGCAGCGCGTCGGTCACTACCGGTGGGTCATCTGCGCCCTGCTGTTCTTTGCTACCACCATCAACTACATAGATCGGCAGGTCTTCGGGACCCTTGCGCCGGAGATGAAGAAGGTCTTCAGCTGGACCGATTCTGATTACGTCGGAATCGTCTTCTGGTTCGAGGTCGCCTACGCGATTGGCCAGCTCGGTTTCGGGCGGATTCTCGACAAAGTTGGCACGCGGCTGGGTTTTGCCGCGGCGATGATTTTTTGGAGCCTCGCCAGCGTGCTCCATGCGGGCATGGCGACGATTCTCGGGTTCAGCATAGCGCGTTTTTTGCTCGGTCTCGGCGAATCGGGGAACTTTCCCGCCTCCATCAAGGTGGTCGCCGAATGGTATCCGAAAAAGGAGCGCGCGCTTGCCACTGGCATCTTCAATGCCGGCTCGAACGTCGGTGCCATTGCCGCGCCCCTGGGTATTCCCATCATCTATCTCACCTGGGGTTGGCAGTGGGCATTCATCATCACGGGCGTCATCGGGTTTGTGTGGCTTTTCTTTTGGCTGCGCGCCTTCCACGCCCCCGAAACACATTCGCGCCTTTCGCCGGAGGAGCTCGCCTACATTCGGAGCGACGGAGCGGAAGACGCCGTCACCAAGGTCGCTTGGCGCAAGCTAATGCCACATCGGCAGACGTGGGCATACGTCATCGCCAAGTTCCTCACCGATTCCGTCTGGCGCTGGTATCTCTATTTGCTGCCGCTCTTCTTCAACTCGCAGTTCGAGCTCGATATCAAGAGCTTCGGCCCTCCATTCGTTCTCATCTATCTCCTCGCCGATATCGGCAGCATTGGCGGAGGTTGGATTTCCTCGCGGCTGATCTCGCGCGGCTGGAGCGTGAACGCCGGGCGCAAGACCGCGATGCTCTTCTGCGCGGTGTGCGTCGTGCCCGTCGTGCTCGTTACGCAAGTCGCGAACATGTGGATCGCTGTCTGGCTGGTCGGACTCGCGGCGGCGGCGCATCAGGGTTGGTCGGCCAACCTTTACACGACGGCGTCGGATATGTTCCCGAAGTGCGCAGTCGGCTCGATCGTCGGGCTTGGTGGAATGGCAGGCGCGCTTGGAGCGATGGGCCTGCTGCAACTCACCGGCGCGGTCCTTCGCTCGACCGGCAGTTACACAACCCTCTTCATTATCGCGGGGAGCGCCTACACCGTCGCGCTCGCGATCATGCACCTGCTCGTGCCGCAGCTTGCTCGCGCGAATATCGAAACCTGCCATGAAGGCTAAGCCGAAGAACGTCCTCGTCGCTCTGGGCTGGTATGATCATCGGCTGCTGCAAGGCATTGCGACTTACGCGACGGAACAGCGCTGGCATCTCGCGGCCCACAGCATCATCCATGAAAAGGTCATTCCGTGGGGTTGGGAAGGCGATGGAGTTTTGGCGTGGCTCGCGGCGGGCGACGATCTCGCGCACTTCGTCGCGTCGGTGAAGAAGCCGACGGTCGATTTCTCAATGCGCCGACCGCATCTCCCGTTTGCGCATGTTGTGCAGGATCACGAGAAGACAGGGCAACTTGTCGCCGAACATTTTCTCACGAGGGGCCTCCGGCACTTTCGCTTCTATTGCGATTCGGAGAACTGGTCCCAGATGGAGCGTGGCGAAGGCTTCGCCAATGCGCTGGCCTCCGCGGGACACAAATGCGAATGGTGGCGTTGGCGCGAAATGTCCTGGCAAGGATCCGGGCAGAGCCAGTGGTGGCAACGGCGCGAATGGCTCCTTGCGCAGATCAAAGCCGCCGAGAAGCCCGTCGCGGTATTCGCCGCGAACGGAAATCTGGCTGTTGAAGTCCAGGAACTCTGCATCGATGCGAAGATTGGCGTGCCCGGAGAAGTTGCGATCGTCGGCATCGACGACTACTTGCTTTCGGTCGGGGCGACGAATCGTTCGATCTCGGGTGTTGATACCAACCTCGAAGAGCAGGGTTACCAGGGGGCAGCGCTCCTCGATCGGATGATGCGCGGCGGGAAGGTGCCGGCGAAACCGATCCGAATCGCGCCGGCAAAGATCATCACCCGCAAGAGCAGCGACATCCTGGCGGTAAATCATGCCGGGGTCGCGCGCGGCATGCACTTCATCGCGGAGCACTTCGCTGATGCGATCGGCGTGGATGACGTCGCCCGCGTGGCGGGGATGTCCCGGCGAGGACTGCATCAGGCATTTAGCGAACACATCGGCCGCAGCCCCAGTGAAAGCATCCGCAAAGTGCGCCTGGACATGGCAAAGGGGCTCCTGTCGGACAGCGAAGATAAAATCGAGTCGATCGCGCAGAGGTGCGGCTATCCGAACGTGAACACTTTCTTCATCGCGTTCCGAAAGTCCGAGAAGATCACGCCGGCTGAGTTTCGGAGAAATGCCCGCCGGGCACGCTGAAGTTTTGGAGCATGCAGAACCGGCCATTCATTCACGAAGACTTTCTGCTGAACACAGCTTCCTCGCGGCAGCTTTACCATGAGTTTGCCGAGCCAGAACCGATTCTCGATTTTCACTGCCACCTTTCGCCGCGAGACATCGCTCAGAACCGAAGATTCAAAAACCTCTTCGAAATCTGGCTCGAAGGGGACCACTACAAATGGCGCGCCATGCGCTCGAACGGCGTGCCGGAGCGCTACTGCACTGGGGATGCCTCACCATTGGATAAGTTCAAGGCGTGGGCCGCGACGGTCCCGCAAACGCTGCGCAATCCGCTCTACCATTGGACGCACCTCGAGCTGGCGCGCTACTTCGGAATTCACGAGCTGCTGAGCGAGGGGAATGCGGAAAGAATCTGGGCGCAGGCGAATGAGCGGCTCGCCGAGCCGGAGTTCTCGACGCAGGGACTACTGAAGAAGTTCCGCGTGACCACGCTTTGCACGACGGATGATCCCGCCGACGACCTGGCGCACCATGACGCGATCGGCGCAGGTGGAATAGCGACGCGCGTCCTGCCGACCTTTCGCCCCGATGCCGCGTTGACGGTGAATCGACCAGAGTTCTTCAAACTGTGGCTGGGGCGAATCGAGACGGCCATCGGCGCGTCGATTGGCTCACTTGGCGCGCTGCTGGAAGCTCTGGAAAAGCGCTGCGACTACTTTCACCAGCACGGTTGCCGCCTTTCCGACCACGGGCTGGAGCGTTGTCACGCGGAGCGATGCAGCGAATCGGAAGCTGGTGAAATCTTTAACGCCGCGCTCAGCGGCAGAGCCGCATCCCAGGAAGAGCACGCCAGGTTCGCCGCGCATGTGCTGTTCTTTCTTGGCCAAATCTATGCGGAGAAGGGGTGGACGATGCAGCTTCACTTGGGCGCGTTGCGTAACAATAACACGCGTCTGCTCCGGCAACTCGGGCCCGATACGGGTTTTGATTCGATCGGCGATGCGCCGCAGGGCGACGCGCTGGCTGCGTATATGGACCGGCTGGATCAGGAAGACATGTTGCCGCGGATGGTGATCTACAATTTGAACCCGAACGAGAACTACGCGTTTGCGACGATG
>CBHXZU010000697.1:0-3697 GCA_966125105.1 uncultured Prosthecobacter sp. | reverse complement strand
GAAATGCTCGGCCACCTGGGCTCACGTTCACGAAAGAAAATCGAAAAGCGCGATCCTGTGAATATCCCCACGGAACGCGGCGACCTCTACCTTGCTTACGTCGACAAACCTTCAGGCCTCCACGTCTACCTCCTCGACGACAACGTCAACGCTCCGGTCAACTCGGACCTGTTGATCGTCTCGCCGAAAAAGTTCTGACACGAACTGCACAGATGTTTTGAGCCTGGAAGGCGGGAGGAACGCAGGAAAAACAAACGAGACTTTTCGAGCGAATCCTTTCAACGCGCGCCGCTGATCCCCCGGCTCGCCAGGCGTGCTCGCGATGTAGCGTGGCTTGCCAAAGGCTGCGGGGGGAGTTCAGGGCGTGGAACTCTGAGCTATCCAGTGAAGGCGGCGAGCGACGTGACCAGTCGCTTCGAGAGAGATCGGCAGGATTTCGATCCGCCTGACTCTAGAATCCTATTTAGCGTGGCAGAACCAGCGCATTGCCATCCTGATTTGTTGCCGCCCCCTTCGCGGCTTCGTCTTTGTCCAGTCGCGCGGCAATCGGCAAAGGCTCGCCGCTATCCGGACGGAACTCGCCGATAACATACGAACCATCGGTCTCCCGCGTGGGTGTGCCGGCATGAAAGGCGACTTTCCCATTCATCGAGCCCGGCGGACCATCGAGATGGTAGCGGGCATAGATACCACGCCGACTCTTCACGACCCAACTCGCGCCACTCTCGAACCATGACGACTCGAGCGTGATTTCGAACATCGCCTCGAGGTAGACGCTCGCTGGCGTCCAACGATCGTTCTTGGGACCAAAGGTGATGAGCATGCCCTCGCCATTAAACTGCCGCTGGTGAATGACGGCTCGTTCCTCCGTGACCTCCACGCTTTCTACGCCATTCGCGTCACTCGCAGGGCGCCCCTGCCAAACCGCGAACTCGACCAGCGGACAGACGGCCATGCTGATCGCTGCGATGGTCAGCGCGCATTTGCCCGCGCGTAATCGGCGCGCGGGCAGCGCCACGAGAATAGCCAGGACCGCAAACAACCAGGAAAGGCGCCATACCCCGGCACCGCGCAATGCGGACAACCCACCGAGCACGGTACCGATCAACGCGGAAACGACGGCGATCGAGGCAAATGCGATTTCACGACGCGTCGCCGTGTTTTCCGCATCTGAGACCGCTTGCTGCGCCAGCGGTGACCGAAAACACCGCGACCACACCGCCACGGCAATAACGCCCGCAAGGACAATGAACGGAAAGACGATCCCGGCCGGGAATGGCTGTCCGGCGCGGCGGTTGGTGAGGATGGTCAGCATCCAGATTGCCAAAACCGCCAGCGGCGCCACCCAAAGGAATGCCGTCGCTGAAACCGCGAAAGGAAGGCGCAGTCTTCCCGGCGTGAGGGGCATCTTGCGCCCAGTCGCAGCTTGAACCGCCGTCTGCAAGACGCTCAACCATTCTGCGACGTGGCGTTGGGTGTCACCCGCCGAGCGAAAAACAGCCGTGCCCGGCAAAAATGCGACCAACCGCCGCTGTTCGCGCTCATCGAACTCCACCGCGGCGTAAGAATGCCCAGCCGGCGCCCACCAAACCGGCGGCACAGCCTCGCGCAGAGCGCGTACGTATTCGAGCGCGATGACTCGCCGGTTCGCTCCGAGAGAAATCTCGAGGCGATCGCCATACAGCGCCACCTCGCCCATGAGCGGAGAGAACCGCCTCCGGCCGGTAGGATCTTCCCATGTGACCCGGCCGCGCTCCGCTTTCAGCAGACCGGCGGAAGAGGCTGCCGGTGCTGTGCCGGGCATGGCGGCGCGGGCTGTCTCCGTAACAGTATCCACTTGGGTGCGAAACTCGGCGGCGGTTTGATACCGTAGCTCCGGCGACTTCTCTAGCGCTCGCAACACAATCTCATCCACGCGGATGTCCACCTGCACGCGCTTCGAGGGCGGCTGCAATTTGTCCGAGGGCAACTCGCCCGTGAGCATTTCGTACAACACCACGCCGAGGCTGTAGATATCCGCCCGATGGTCGGTGGCGCGCTGCGCCTTCTGCTCCGGCGCCATGTATTGCGGCGTGCCCGCAGGCTGGGATTCGGAAAACCCGACGCCCGACGCATCCGCGCCGAGAATCTTCGCGATGCCAAAGTCCGCGATCTTCACCACTCCCGCCCTGTCGATGAGCAGGTTCTCCGGCTTGATGTCGCGGTGCACGATGCCGTGGTCGTGCGCGCATTGCAGCGCTTCGCAAACCGGTGGCACGATCGCCAGCGCCTGTTCCGGCGTGAAGCGGCCCGCCTTCATCGCCTGCCGCAAGTTCACGCCATCCACAAACTCCATGAGCAGGTAGTAAAACCCTCCCGCCTCCCCAAAATCGTGGACCGTGACGATGCTTGGATGATTCAGCGTCGCGAGTGCCTTGGCTTCGCGGGCAAAGCGCTCCGCAAACTTCGCGTCGGCCACCCGCTCGGGCGCGAGTAACTTCAGCGCGACGAGGCGGCCCAGCGCTTTTTGCCGCGCCTTGTAGACCACGCCCATCCCGCCGCGCCCAAGAATCTCGATGATTTCGAGCTGCGGAAAATGGACCGCGATTTCTTCCGGCTTCGGCACCGGGAGCGTTGCCGTCACTTCACCCGCAATCACGGTGTCCGCCACAAAGTTCAGCGCCCCGAGGCACCTAGCGCACAGCCCGTCCACGCCCCCCTCGGCAAGGGACGCCCCGCAGCGCGGACAGTGGGTGGTAGATGAGTCTTCCATGTCAGTGAAATAAGAATCGCCGAGCGCTCGTGGCGGGAAATCTGCGAAATATCATGCGCTTCCCAACGCCGCGATCACCGAGCGCATCTCGGCGTCCACTTCACTCGAGTCCGCCACCGTTTCGGCAACCTCCTCGCGGAAGACCTCGCGGAAGCGCTTCCTCAATCGATGCACCGCGCTTCGCGCCGAGGTCGGCTCCACGCCAAGGTCGCGAGCCACCTCGTCATATTTGATCTCTCCTCGATCCGCTGTGAGACACGGTTTCAGCAGTTCGTAATCCGCGACCTTTCCAGCCGCTACGTGCTCATCTTTCAGCCGCCGCATCACCGTCTCCAGGAGCGTCAGAGCCCACCGCTTTTCATACAATGTCTCGGCCGGAACCGACGCCGCGTTCTCGGCAACCAGGCTCTCGGCGGTATCCATATCGAGGCTGATCAATTCACAGCCGCCGCCCCGCTTCCGCGCTTGCGAACGATCCCACTCGTTGGCCATGAAGCGCTGGAAGGCCATGAGCAAAAAGCTGCGGAAACGCCCGCATTCGCGTTTCACCGCCGCTAGCCACTCCTTTTCCAGCAGCCTGGCAAAAAAGCCCTGGGTGAGATCCTCGGCGTCATGCGGAGCAACCCCCCGATATCGAGCGTAGGCATACAGCGGCGGCCAATACTGCCGGCAAAGCGCCTCGAGCGAACGCATCGAATCGCTCGACGCCCGGCCCTGCGCATCGAGCACGACTGACCACCTCGTCGTGTGGAACGCAGCACTCTGGGTAAGACATTCTTTCTGCGGCTCAGTGGAAGCCATTGCATCCATCATAAGCATCCGGGTCCGGATGTGGCGGAGAAAGTTGAAGGCAGCCCGTCTTCAACCCTGCGCGATCCGGAGGTCGCCCGGGAATCGGCAAGGGCGTTCCACCCTATCCCAACGGCACGCGCTGCGCGGGCTTGG
>CBHXZU010000696.1:0-3720 GCA_966125105.1 uncultured Prosthecobacter sp. | reverse complement strand
AAAAGCCGGTCATCCTGAGGGAGCCTAAGCGACTGAAGGACCCCGAGCCACTCGCAAGAACCTTATCGCCGGGAATCATCCCGCCCGTGTCGCTCCCGCTCAAAGTCATCGAGCTGCGCTCCAAACATCTCAACTCCAAGATCTCTCCAATCGGGATTCCCCTCGGCAATCAGTGCCTCCTTCTTCGCCCGCGTCCACAACTTCAATCTCTTCTCACATTCGATCGCCGATAGCGGATCAACAAAGCTCTCACACCATACCAGTTTCTTGCAGTTCATCTTCCAAGCAAATCCACGCGTGAGACCGTGCAGATGCTCACGCAGTCGACGGAGAAGGTCATTGGTCACGCCAATATACAGCACGGTATGTCGTGGGGCGTTGGTGAGAATGTAGACTGTGAGGACATTCGGGGGCATCGGGGTCGGGGTGCTTATTCGAGAGAGCGATGAGGAGTCAACTCGGATAGAGTTGTCGCCGGCGACGAGGCTCCTTCGAGTGGCTCGGGGTCCTTCAGTCGCTTAGGCTCCCTCAGGATGACCGGTTTTTCGGTCCGTTCATCCTAGGAAACTTCCAGCTTCGCACTTTTCCTCCCCACCGCTCTCTAAAATTGCCGATTGCGAACTTCCCGCTATAGCCGATCTGTAACGATGCCTCGGCGAATCCTTCGCATCCTCGCGCTCGTTTCATGCGCTGCGCTTTTGGCCGTGGCTTGGAATACCGCCACGCGCAACCGGGACGCTCAACAGGCAGAAGAGTTCTCGCGCTACTACCACTCGAGTATCTCGCCCCTAATCGATTCCGCGCAGACGCGGGAACAGCAGGCCGTCGATCTCGCCCTCGCCCGGCTGCACGAGCATTTCGATTACTTCCGCCGTGGAGTGCCAAACTTCACCCGCGATATCACCGGCTGGGGCACCCGCTTCGGGATCGTCGGGCGCAGCATCAGCGACCTCTGGACCAAAACCTGGCACGACGATTCGAAGGCCGTCGCCGTGCGCAACTACACGGAGCAAAAGTTCCGCGCTTGGGTGATCAACGAGCAGAGCCTCGAACGCGCCTTGCAGGAAACGATGACCACCTTCGCGGAAGCGACCGATGCCAGTCGCAATCGCCTGGAAAGCGAAATCAAGCTCGCGATCGGGCATCCGCAAAGCCCGCTCAAGCTCCCAAAGCTCGATCTCGAGCAACGACTCGCCACGGTCGCAACAAGCAGCCGAACCATGGCCGCCCGCGCAGGCAGCGACAGCGCCATGATCGGCGCCGGCGCTTTTGCCGGTGGATGGATCGCCGGGGACGCCGCGAGTGCCTTGACCACTGCCATCATCGCGCGCCTCGGCACCGGGATGGCGACGACCGCCGTGACTTCCGGATCGGCCACCGCCACCGGCGCCGCAGCGGGAGGCGGAGGAGGCTCGGCCGCCGGCCCAGTCGGAACCATCGTCGGACTTGGCGTCGGCATTGTCGCGGGCGCGCTGATTGATTGGGCAATCAACGATCACTTCGAACGGCGTCTCGCCGCGCAATGCACGAAGTTTCTCGATCAACTCGAGGCCGACCTCGCCAACGGCGTCGGCGGACAGGCCGGTCTTCGCTCGCTGCTGACCGAATCCGCCCGCAAAAGCTCGGCGACCTATCGCGGCGCCCTGTTCGCCGAGTTGGAGAAAGCGAATCACCCATGAAGCTTCGTCTGCTCAGCATCCTGACTTTCGCCACGCTGGCCTTTTCGACGGCGGAGATGCGCGCGCAAACCGCGCCGGCGGCGCGCGCGATTGCGAAGGAATTGGCGGAAGCGCTTGGCCAACGCAGCGCGCGGGAGCTTGCGGAAGCGGGAGGAGAAGCCGCCGTGCGCGAAGTGATG
Source organism: uncultured Prosthecobacter sp. (assembly GCA_966125105.1). Classification (GTDB taxonomy): domain Bacteria; phylum Verrucomicrobiota; class Verrucomicrobiia; order Chthoniobacterales; family Chthoniobacteraceae; genus SXWH01. The sequence goes on along the minus strand of CBHXZU010000696.1, from coordinate 1,862 downwards.
GAGCAGGCTGCCAAGGAAGGCGGCGAACAATTGGCGCGCGAGGTCGCGGTGTATGGGCAACGTTATGGCGCGCAGGCCCTGAAGGCATTCGGGGAAGCCCCGGCCGCCATGACCGAAGCGATGAAAAAGGTGCCGGCGGAACTTTCCGAAGCGGCGATGCGCGCCGCGGCCCGCGAACCGCAAGCGATTGCGCAACTCACGGCGAAAATCGGCGAGGATGCGCTCATCGTGGCCGCAAAGCACCCCGGCGTCGGCGTGAACATCGCATCAAAGCTCGGACCCGACGGCTGCGCGATCGCGCGAAATCTATCCACGCCGGAAGCGATCCGCCTCGCTCGACTGGGCGACGATATCGCCCGACTGCCCGCTGCAGAGAAAGCCGGCATCCTGAGCCGGATCGGTCGGTCGCCCGGCAAGGTGATCGATTACCTGGAAAAGCATCCCGGGGTGCTCAGCTCCGCCGCGACGGTCACTGCCGCTTATTTCGCCATTGACGCGCTTCTCGGCGACTCCCAGTCCCCCGGATTCCTGGAACGCATGAGCGATAAGTTCCGCGGTCCATTGAGCGGTGTGCTCATCGCCATCGCCGCGCTCATCGTGGCCCGCGCCGTCTGGGTATGGAGGCGGGCTCGCCGGCTTATTCCCGGCGCCGCCAGGACGTAGCCGTAGAGACCGTCTTAAAAAGACTCGAGAGGTGGGGAGTAGAGGGCGCCGCAAGCGTGTTTGCCGCGTCCTTGGCGAGGGACGCGCATTCACTCCTCCCGCCTTTCGTGGCACCAAACATCTGGCACGCGCTTTTTGGACATCCTCTCCGGCAGCCCGTCCAATGCATCCCCCTGGGCAAGAACCGCCCAGGGGATGGAACGGCGGCTGCTTAGTCAGGGGCAACGGACGGTGAAATGCCGGCCGCGCATCATCCATGAAACGTCTGCCAGTGCTCTTGACCTTGTTCGCAGCCGCCGCAGCCGGAGCCGCCTACGAGCTCTGGCCCGCGGCCATGCAGCGTTTGCCCAAGGCGGAGATCGTTCGACCAGGCAGCGCCACCCAACCCCTCACTCTCCTTTCGCAAGGGTATCGCATCGACCGTCTCTACAAATCCATGGAAGGCCCGTCGGCGCCCCATCCCGGATTGAAGCTGCCTTGCGGAGAAAATGACCGTTTCACGTGGTTAACGGGCGTGGAGTCGGAAGTCGTGGACGCCGCGTCGTCCCAGACGATTTCCTCCGAGTTCATGTGCCACGCGAACCTTACGTTTGATCAAAGCAAACAGACTCCGGAGCAATACAACCAATCATTTGGCGGCCGGACGCACCTGGAGTGGCGGCTGTTTAGCATGATTCCCGGCAGGTTCTCGATCCGGCTTCCGGAAGGCTTCGGAATCCCGGTGCCGAAGGATGCGGTCCTCGACTACTACACGATGGTTTTAAACCAGAACGTCCGCGACCGAGTCCTCGACGTTCGGGTAAAAACGAAGGTGCACGCAATTCCAGCGAGCGACAAGGCAGCCCCGACCAAGGCCCTGTTCCGTCGGGCGCTCTACACGCTGCAGCCCCTGAGCTCAGGCGCGAGCGACCCAGCCGCATCCACGATGACGGTTCCTGTTCCCGTCCCCGCTCACGTCGGCGCCGGTTGCGCCGCAATGTGCTCGGTCAATTCATCGGCAGTCGCTTCAGTCGGAAACGTGGGAGAGGGCCAGACCACGCACTGGCTGATCCCTCCCGGAAAGCACACTTACGTCACGAAGGTGAGCCCGCAGATGAACCTCCCCTTCGACACGACGATTCACTACGCGACCTGCCTCCTCCATCCCTATGGGAGGTCCATGAAGCTCCGCGACCTCTCGACCGGCGAGACCATCATCG